>CAYUGX010000090.1:0-9905 GCA_964444375.1 uncultured Porphyromonadaceae bacterium
CTTGGTAAATGGCTTTAAAACCAAATGCTTTTAATGCCTTTGGAACCAATTCGACTCCGCTACCGTGAATCGGTGTATACACAATCTTGAGATCAGCCTGGGTTTTGATTGCCTCAGAATTAAGACTCAGCGTTTGTAAGGCCTCGAGGTATTTCTTATCCATGTCCTGACCGATTTCTTCAATCAAATCAGCATTCCCATCAAGCTTTACATCGGTGAGAGAACTGATTTTACCTACTTCAGCAATGATGTTTTTGTCATGCGGGCTGATAACCTGACCTCCATCTGCCCAATACACTTTATACCCATTATACTCCTTGGGATTGTGTGATGCTGTAATGACCACCCCAGAGTGACAGCCTAACTCCCGAATTGCAAAAGAAAGTTCAGGAGTAGGTCGCAATGACTCAAACAGATATACTTTTATGCCATTAGCACTGAACACATCTGCGGTAGTTTCAGCAAAAAACCGGCTATTATTTCTACTGTCATAGGCAATTGCAACTTTTAGTTCGGAGACTGTTGTGAAATTGGCCAAAATGTAGTTGCTCAGGCCCTGAGTGGCCATTCCTATCGTATATTTATTTACCCGATTGGTGCCCGGGCCCATGATGCCACGTAATCCACCTGTTCCGAATTCAAGGTCTTTATAGAAGGCTTCAATCAGAGCGTCGTGGTCTTGTTCAATCATCTGTTTCACCTCGGCTCTGGTGGTTGAGTCAAAAGGCTCTTTCGTCCAGGCTTTTGCTTTGTTGGTTACTTCGGGTAAAAGCATTGAATTTGAATTCATTGTTATCAACTGTTTAATTGGGTGAGACACTGTTGCAAACTCGATCGCCAATATGGGGTTGGAATTGCAAACTCCTCCCGGATGTGATGGCAGTCAAGAACTGAATAAAAGGGCCTGGTAGCTGGTAATGGATAAGCTGTAGTTGGAATTGGTTTGATTTGGCAATCCAATTTAGCCAGCTGAATAATGTTTGTGGAAAGATCAAACCAACTGGCAGATCCACTGTTGGCAAAGTGGTAGATCTGTTGCTTTGGGTTTTTCTTGCTGGGGTCAGAGATGTGGTCTAAAATTGTTAGCAGAGCTAAAGCCAGATCAGAGGCGTAGGTTGGTGATCCAATTTGATCATAAATCACACCTAATTCAGTGCGTTCTTTTCCAAGGCGCAACATAGTTTTGACAAAATTTTCACCAAACTCAGAATACAGCCATGATGTTCGTACGATCACCGCTTCTGGATTGGTGTCAGTAATTCTGACTTCTCCACCGGCTTTGCTCTTTGCGTATATCGATTGTGGATCTATCGGATCAGCAGGTCGATAGGGTAAATGAGTTTTTCCAGAAAATACATAATCAGTAGATACATGAATAAGAGGGATCTCAAATTCAAGACAGGCTAGTGCTAGATTTCCTGGTCCGTTTGAATTAATGGCGTAAGCTTTTTCTTTTTCTTCCTCTGCTTTATCAACTGCCGTGTACGCTGCACAATTAATTAGTCCATCAATTGGACCTTGCATGAATTTTGACTTAATACTGGCGCGATCAGTGATATCCAACGCAGCAATATCTGTAGTCACCAATTCAAAATGAGGGAATGCCTTTGCAATTTTTGCAATTGACAATCCCAGCTGGCCTTCTGCTCCGGTGATCAGGATCTTCTTCATTACGTGGTTCTAAAAAGTAAAATTCATTTCAGCTTCATCAAACATGGGATGTACCTTGTCTTTCGCCGAAATGATGCGTTGATCTGCTGGTATCTTCCATTCGATTCCTAGGTCAGGGTCATCATATCGGATTCCTCTTTCGGCAGATGGATTATATAGGTCATCACATTTGTAATAGAAGATAGCTGACTCACTCAGTACGGAGAAACCATGAGCGAATCCTTTCGGAATGAGAAGTTGTCTTTTGTTTTCATCCGATAGGAGAACTGAAAAAGCCCGACCAAAAGTGGGAGATCCTTTTCGTAGGTCAACAGCAGCATCCAAAACTGTGCCTTGCAGAACGCGCACCATCTTTGTTTGAGAATACGGGGCCAATTGGTAATGCAAACCCCTAACAACACCATAGTTTGATTTAGATTCATTATCCTGAACAAAGTTGTGGTTAATCCCTTTTGTCTTCCAGGTATCCACATTGTAGCTCTCAAAAAAATATCCACGACTATCCTCAAAAACCTTGGGTTCTAGAATGAGTAGTCCTGGTAATCCGGTTTCAATTACATTCATAATAGCTATTTACAACGATCTAATCTGATCAGTTGCCAGTTTGAGTAAATACTGTCCGTACTGATTTTTCCTCAGTGGTTCGGCTAGGGTAATTAGTTGCTCTTTATCTATATACCCTCTTTTATAGGCTATTTCCTCTATGCATGAGACTTTCAAGCCCTGGCGTTCTTCAATTGTAGCGATAAAGTTCGAAGCCTGTAGCAGGCTCTCATGTGTACCAGTGTCTAGCCAGGCCATCCCTCGCCCGAGCAACTGAACCTGCAATTCTCCGGCTTCGAGATATAGCTTATTTAGATCAGTAATTTCGAGTTCGCCTCGCTTTGAGGGTTTAAGTTTTTTAGCTTTTTCGACCACCGTGTGATCATAATAATATAAACCAGTGACCGCATAATTAGACTTGGGCTGTTCGGGTTTTTCTTCCAGGCTTAGTACTTTCCCAGAATCATCAAATTCAGCTACCCCATATCGCTCAGGGTCATTGACATAATAGCCAAATACTTTTGCGCCATGGTCCAACTTGGCGGCGTCGAGTACTATTTTCCCAAAACCGTAACCATAAAAAATATTATCACCGAGAATCAAACTGGAAGCTTCTCCATTTAGAAAGCTTTCACCTATTAAAAAGGCCTGTGCTAATCCATCAGGTGAAGGTTGCTCAGCGTATTCAATTGACAAGCCAATAAATGACCCATCGCCCAAAAGGTCTTGGTACAATGGGAGATCTTTTGGAGTTGAAATGATCAGTATCTCCCGGATCCCTGATAACATCAGAACGGATAAGGGATAGTAGATCATTGGTTTATCGTAAATAGGTATGATCTGCTTGGATATACTTTTAGTAATCGGATACAAGCGGGTACCCGCACCGCCAGCCAAAATGATGCCTTTCATGTTACTTACCTTCCGTATGATTCAACTTTATTCTGCTTCAATAAACCATCAAAATAAGCAATTGTCTTTAAAAGACCTGCTTCAAGTTGAATTTTTGGCTCCCATCCGTCTAATTCTTTTTGCGCCAGGCTAATATCAGGTTTTCGCTGAGTGGGATCATCCTTAGGTAAGGGCAGATAAATGAGTTTTGATGCTGAACCAGTCAATTGAATAACTTTTTCAGCCAGCTCTTTTATGGTAAACTCACCTGGATTACCAACGTTAACAGGCCCGGTGAATCCGTCTCTTGAATTCATGAGTCGAATCATACCTTCGAGCAGGTCATCCACATACTGAAAACTTCTGGTCTGATTGCCTTCTCCATAAATGGTGATGTCTTCATTCCTTAACGCTTGCATAATGAAGTTTGAGACTACCCGTCCGTCTTGGGGATGCATTCTTGGGCCATAGGTGTTGAAGATCCTAATGATCTTAATGTCGACCTGGTTCTGTGTGTGGTAATTCATAAAAAGCGTTTCAGCACATCGTTTTCCCTCGTCGTAGCACGATCGCAATCCGATAGGATTTACATTTCCCCAATAGGATTCGGGTTGTGGATGAATCTCTGGATCGCCGTATACTTCACTTGTACTGGCCTGAAGGATGGTGGCCCGTATTCTTTTGGCCAATCCCAACATATTTACGGCTCCCATTACCGATGTCTTGACCGTTTTTATTGGATTATACTGGTAGTGAATGGGTGAGGCCGGACAGGCCAAGTTGTAAATCTGATCAACTTCGACAAAATAGGGCATGGTTACATCGTGTCTGACCAGTTCAAAAAAAGGATTGTCAAGCAGATGCACAATGTTTTGCTTAGAACCGGTGAAATAGTTATCAAGGCAAATGACTTCATTGCCTTCATTCAACATTCTTTCACAAAGATGGGAGCCGATGAAACCGGCTCCCCCTGTAATTAATACTTTTTTCATACCAATAAGCGTTGGTTAACGTCCAATTCCATAGTAGGTATAACCGAATTCATTCATTTCAATTGGATCGTAAATATTACGACCATCGAAAACAACTTTCTCTTTCAATAGTTTCTCCATTATCCGGTATCGAGGAACCCTGAATTCTGACCATTCAGTCATGATGATAATGCCGTGTGTGTCAATCAAGGCCTCATACGGATCTTCAACATAGGTAATGTCATCACCTATCCTTCGCTTGGTTTCTTCCATAGCAACTGGGTCGTAGGCCACAACTTCAGCACCCGCTTCTTTAAGCTGTTCGATTAAGACAAGCGAAGGGGCTTCACGCATATCATCGGTATTAGGCTTAAAAGCCAATCCCCACATGCCAAACTTCTTACCTTTCAAATCACCTTTGAAGTGAGCATGGATCTTTTGGAACATCCGCTGTTTTTGATGGTAGTTCACCTCTTCAACGGCCTGAAGAACTCGCAAATCATAGTTGTTTTCAGCTGCCGTTTTAATTAATGCTTTCACATCCTTTGGGAAACAACTCCCCCCATAGCCTACACCAGGATAAATGAATTTTTGACCGATTCGGGTATCACTTCCGATTCCCTTTCTGACCATATCCACATCAGCTCCTACAATTTCGCACAGGTTGGCGATGTCGTTCATGAAACTGATCTTGGTTGCCAGCATAGAGTTTGCTGCGTACTTGGTTAATTCAGCCGACGGAATATCCATGAAGAATATCGGATGGCCATTCAGTAAAAATGGTTTGTACAGTCGCTTCATCACTTTTTCTGCCCGAGCATTATCGATTCCGACCACAATCCGGTCGGGTTTCATAAAGTCAGCAATGGCACTTCCTTCTTTCAGAAACTCTGGGTTCGATGCAACGTCAAACTCAAGGTCGGTATTGCGCTTGTCAAGCGTTTCCTTAACCGCTCCACGAACCTTGAGTGAAGTACCAATCGGTACAGTGCTCTTTGTGACCACAACTATATAGTCATTCATGTGTTCACCAACTTCACGGGCCACTGCCAATACATACTGCAAGTCGGCACTGCCATCTTCATCCGGTGGGGTACCCACTGCAATGAACACGGCCTCAGCATCCACCAGGCTGTCTTTCAGATTAGTAGTAAAGGTCAGTCGTCCTTTCTTAACATTTCGTTCGATCATGTCATCAAGCCCAGGCTCCCAAATCGGCACCTGTCCAATGTTTAACTTGTCAATCTTGTTTTTGTCGATATCTACACACGTGACCGAGATACCTGATTCTGCAAAGCATGTACCGGTTACCAAACCTACGTACCCGGTCCCAACAATTGATATTTTCATATTACATAAAGGTTTATGAGACTATATGCAATTATAGGTGTTAAATTGGTTAATTTGCATACCTTTTGTGAAAGCCATTAACATTTATGTGTTAATTTCTTTAATCAACAAGTAAGGATGGATAAAAAGTAGTTAATTGGGCTGAATTCTATTAATAATTATTTTATTTTAAATGCCTGTGAATACCCATTTACACACGTGATCTTATGAAGAAGAAAATACTGGTTATTGATGACGAAATTACCATTAGAACGCTGTTAGAGAAGTTTTTAAGCCACACCTATGAAGTAACAGCTATTGCCAATGGTGAGGAGGGACTGAATTGGTTGCAGAGCGGGAATATTCCCGATTTGATGATCGTTGATTTAGAAATGCCTGTTTTAGATGGTTACGCCTTCACTGAGCAGGTGCGTTCAAGTGGATATTTTCAAAATATTCCAATCATGATGTTATCAGGTGTTGATAGCAGTACTGAGCGAGTTAAATGTTATCAACTGGGTGCCCATGATTTTATGATCAAACCCTTTAATCCCGAAGAATTGCTGCTGAAAATTGAAATAATCCTGAAGTGTCACAATGAATAAAATGCGAGTTTTATACATCGGATCTGACCAGGAAAGCATCCAGGCAATTTCAGAATCAGAAGTATTTGAGATATCGACCATAGAGAATGGATTTCAGGCAATTCGCCATCTTGAAGATAACGAACTGCCGGATATTATACTTTCTGAGATTTTTTTGCCTGGTATGAATGGTTACGCTTTGCATACTGAGCTGCTGACCAAAATGCGGTATCAAACTGTCCCTTTCATTCTGAGTGGCCGGGGAGTGAAGAAAGAAGACCTTCAGAAAGCTTTCAATCTCGGAATTGATGATGTATATAACAGGCCCCTGGACCTTTTGAAACTCCAAACAAGAGCCGATTTTTTAATTGGTTACAAGAAAAGAAAGTCGGTACTTGATGTGGTTGAATCTAAACAAGCTGAGATAAAAATTCCACTGATCAAGCGCACTTTTGATGTTGTATTTTCATCTATCATACTCTTGTTTCTATCCCCGCTATTCTTGACGATTATTCTAGCCATACGCATTGAATCAAAGGGCAAGGTCTTTTACGCTGCAAAACGAGTAGGGGCTGGTTATAAGATTTTCCCCTTTTTCAAATTCAGATCAATGTATACGGGTGCTGATGCCAAACTCAAAGAACTGAAGCATCTAAATCAATATAGTGAAGAGGAGAGTGAACCCGAAGGCAGTGCATTCGACAAACCTTGCGAGAAATGTGAAAGCCTCGGACATCGCTGTTCACCTGTTTTGTATATCAATGATCGTGAAGTATGTGAAAGTCAGTATCTGGCGGTTAAGCGCGATAAGTTGGGTAAAACCTTCTTCAAACTAAAGAATGATCCACGCGTAACCAAAGTTGGTCGCTTTATTCGCAAAACGAGCATAGATGAATTACCTCAGCTTTTCAACGTTCTTCGGGGCGAGATGTCGGTTGTTGGAAATCGTCCGATTCCATTATATGAAGCGGAATTGCTCACCTCCGATGATTGGACTGAGCGCTTCCTGGCTCCAGCCGGAATAACAGGATTATGGCAGGTGACAAAGCGTGGTAAAGCAGACATGTCAAACGAAGAGCGGAAGGAGCTTGATAACACCTATGCCCGTAGCTATACCTTTTTCGGAGATATGAAAATTTTATTTAAAACAGTTGCTGCCTTAATGCAAACAGAGGATGTGTAATTGGTGTTTTATGAATTATAAAGGACTGAAATTAATATTGTTGCTAATCGTTGGATGGCTTTTGACGACCCAATTAGTGGGCCAAAATGAAGAAGTCTTATTGGAACAACGTCTTCGATTAGGTAGTCGTGAATCAAACAACAGTAGTTATCTGAATCAGGATTATGCCACTATACCACCCTTAAGGATGTTAATTGACTCAGCTATTGTTCATTCTCCATTGCTAAAAACTAAGAGTATAGAGATCGCTATACGCGAATGGGAACTTAAAACAGCCAAATTTAATTGGGCAGACAAGATTGAAACCTTTTCAGAATACCGATATGGTTCAGTAGACAATGTTTTCATAGCTGCATCTGGAAATGCCATAAACAGTGACGTGTCGGTTACTTCTAGGTACCATGTTGGAGCCCGAATCAATTTTACGCTTTTTGATGTGTTGGATCATCGACGTCAAGTACAAATTGCTCAAGAACGAATTGACCTTGAAAAGGCAAGGGCTCAGGAGATCGAGCAACTGATCAGGCAGGAAGTAATCCGTTTATATGTGCACTTGAGTTCATACAAAGAGGTGATTGATATTAAAGCCGACAATGCCGCAGCTCAATTGCTCAATATCGAAGACGCCAAAAGGATGTATAAAACTGGAGAAATTGAAATCGTTGAATATGCCCGGGTCAAACAAATTGCCGATAAAGCGGTCGAGGAGTTTAAGCTAGCCAAGAAAGAATATCAAGAAGCGCTATATTTGTTGAATGATCTGGTCGGAAGTGATGATATTAATGACTGGGTGAATCCAGGCGTATGAACCTAATCTATTTTATTCGACTTTTACTCAAGAATGTCTACCTGATTTTTGGAGTGGGTGTACTGATGGCTGTGGTCGTATATATTCTTACGCGCAACCAACCCGAATCCTATTCATCAGAGATGATTGTTTACACGGGTTTGGCCACTGGCTATAATATTGAATCAGGAGACAATACACGATTTGATCTGTTTGGCACGAATGCGCAGTTCGACAATTTGCTGAATATTATTCGCAGTCCTCAAACTCACGAAGAAACAGCCATCAGGCTAATGGCTCAGCACCTGATGCTTGAGCAACCAAATAAGCGCTATTGCTCAAGCCAAACATGGAATGCCATTCACGACGAAGTTCCCCAGGAAGTCACAGCTCTGGTACATTTTGACCCGGGATATTTGCAACGGAGAGGCTACGAATTGCAGAGACAACCCACCGATAAAGAGGTTATTCTTGAAGAGACACAAGATGAGCCCCGGACTGAATCAGAGCCACTCACAGAAACCAAGACGGTGACTCAATACGAGACCAAAGAGGTGAGTGAAAAAGTTAGGCGTTATCGGTCGCAACCCAAATACTACACGGTTAAAGCAGGTGATTATCCCGTAGCAATTGCACGGAAATTCAACTTGACCTTGGCCCGGTTGAAAGAACTGAATGCTCCTTTTTCTCTTCCATTGCATGGGGGACAACGGCTGGTTGTTGGTCAAGAAAATGAGGCATACTTTGTTGATTCAGTATACACCAGGCAAGTACCGGTTGAAGTTGAAATACCAATTTCCTCAAACGAGGAAAATCCGGTAACCGAAGCACCAGAGAAGATTTTTGATCCTGTCAAAAGAATGGATTCCATTGCGGATAATTTTGATCAAATTAATGATGAGGCCCTCAAGCATGTTGAAGCCTATGAAGCTACCGTTCGCAACTTTACCCGGTACAAAGAAAGAGACGAGGAGAATTACATTTATACGACCCTGCAATCAAGCAATCCGGTCTATGGCATGGACAAGATTTCAAAAGTTCGTGCAAACCGGATGCAAAACTCCGACTTTTTGAAACTCAGTTTTGAGAGTCACGATCCTGGAGTTTGTCAACAAACCCTAGAGATTATCACTCAAGTGTTTATCCGACGGCACCAGTCAATTAAAGGAGCCCAAACCAGTCTCGTGAGTGATTATTACCGCCAGCAGGTGAAAATGGCACAAGCCAGACTCGATTCGTTAGAAGACCTAATTCTTGAATTTCGTAAACAAAACAGAATCATAAATTATAACGAGCAAACAAAATTTATTGCCGAGCAAGATGAAGTATTGGATCGTGACTGGTACAATGAATCAGCTATACTGTCGGCGGCGCAAAGCGCATTGTCAATAATGGAGGATCAACTCGACGGATATTCTAAAAACTTGGTGCAACGTGAAGAAATCATGAGTCTGCGCGAAGATCTTGGTCAAACCGCCCGACTGATCGCTTTGGAGGAGGTAGAGGTTAATCCCAATATTGAAGTGCTCACCACCTTGAAGAAAGAACAAGCTGAGATACGAGGACAACTCGATGATTTCATGGCTCAGGCCTATCAAACCCACAGATCCACAGAAGGTATTGATATGAGATCGGTTCTCGATCTCTGGCTCGGTAAAGTAGTGGAGGTAGAAGAGAGTAGGGCACGATATTTAGTGAAGACTGGGCAAAAGACCGAGTTTATGAAGAAATACGATCATTTTGCTCCACTTGGATCAGAGCTCACCAAATATGAAAGACAGATTGAAATAGCACAGCAAGAGTATCTTGATCACCTCCATAGTCTCAGCCTGAGTCTTATGAAACAGAAGAACAATGAACAAAGCTCCATAGATGTGTCTGATGAGGCTTATTTTCCATTAAAGCCAAACCCAAGCAAGCGGATGTTTATCATTATAGCCGCCTTC
>CAYUGX010000090.1:9915-14926 GCA_964444375.1 uncultured Porphyromonadaceae bacterium
CATAATCTTCTTGGAGTTTATTGATAATTCTATCAAGCTGCCCCAAAGAGCTTCTGAATTAACTAAAAATAGGCTGATCGGAGCATATCCTAAGGTGCCACGAACGACCAACCCGAAAATTGACTACCCTAGAATTACCACCCGTCTGGTGGATATGATATCACAAAAAATTAAACTGGATGAGCTGCAACGTGATTTACGTCAAGAGAAGCCTTTCCTTGTTTTTTTACTCAGTACGAGAAGACATGAAGGGAAGACTTTTTTAGGGACAAAATTAGCCGAGAAATTCAGAAGTGTCGGTCACCAGGTTCTGTTTATCAAGCCCAAAGAAAAGAAGAGCGAAGAAGACTATGAAGAACAATTCATTGTAGAGACTGATGGCGAACGAGTATGGGATTTTGAATATGACGTTCCTGATAACTTTATGAGTATTAAAAGTATAAATGAGTTGTTGAGGAACTTCACCTTCATGACTCAAGGCTATCAGTATATTTTTCTTGAAATTCCGGCATTATTGATGAGCGATTATCCAGCATCTCTCGCTACCCAGGCTGATATGTCATTGCTGGTGTGCAGGGCCAATAGAAGTTGGAATCTGGCTGATGATGAAGTGATGGATGTTTATAAAACCAATTCGAAGCAGGATGTTTACACCATATTGAATGGATGTCAACTCGATCATCTTGAACCGATAATTGGAGAGATACCTAAAAAAAGAAGCTGGATTCGAAAGACAGTGAAAAAGATAATAAATTTCGACATGAGACGCGGGTAGGTAGTAAAATGACAATTCATGCGAAAATAAGACAACTGTTGCAATCAGATAACTCCTTGTCGTTGATTGGTAACTTCGTTTTCGCCTTTTTTGGATTTGCTAATGTTTTTATCCTGGCACGAACCTATTCAGAGGCCATTTTCGGTGAATGGTTACTCTACCTGGCGGGGATGGCTTTATTCGAAATGGTCAGAAAGGGTATTACCAGTACTCCACTCGTCAGGTTTGTAGCCGGATCAACTGACAAAAGTGAACGCAGTCAACTCATCGGCTCAGGCTGGATTTTATCAATTGGCCTTACCGTGCTCATTGTGCTATTGCTAGTGCCAACCTACGCCATATTTGGCGATCAGATTGACTCTAAAAGCTTTGGCTTATTTTTCAAATGGTACCCCGTATTGGCTGTATTGATATTACCGCTGAATACAGGTTTAGCCGTCTTGCAGGCTGATAGAAAATTTGGAGCAATCATTAACCTCAGGTTGGTTAATATGTCCTTCTTCTTTCTGTTTAATGTTGCCAATTGGATTTGGTTTAAATTACCAATAACAACTGTAGTATTTGCCCATTTGGCAGCACACCTACTGGCTTCTCTGTATGCCATGTTCCGTAAATGGGCTGGTATAAGAAATATTCGCTTTGCCACAAAAAAGAGTTTCAAATTGCAACTTAACTTTGGCAAATTTAGCCTCGGGACCCTGCTAGGGAGCAATCTGCTGAAGAGTTCAGATTCCTACATCATTGGTATTATGATGACCTCCCCCGATGTGGCTTATTATGGTATTCCATTGAAATTGATTGAGGTAATTGAAATACCCATGCGAAGCTTTGTGGCAGTGGCCTTTCCAAAAATGTCAAAGGCCAGTCGTGGTGGTGATGTTGCAACTGTCAAGTCTATCTATTATAAATATGCCGGACTGGTAACCTGGTTATTTATCCCCATGGTGGTGGTTTTATTTTTTGCTGCGAAACCGCTTACCCTTTTGCTCGGTGGTGAACAATACATTGATTCCTATATCATCTTTCAGGTATTTCTGATTTATGCACTTTTTCTGCCTGTTGATCGATTCAGTGGAGTGACCCTTGACGCGATCAATCGGCCTAAGCTCAATATGATTAAAGTGATCGGTATGGCCAGTGCAAATATTATTGGAGATATTCTGGTAATTACTTTTTTCGAATCACTCACTGCCGTTGCCTGCATTACCATATTAAATGTCTTGACAGGTGTAGTGCTTGGAAACTGGTTTTTGAGAAAGCAGATTGGTATCAATGCCCTTCGTGTCTTACCTGAAGGTTTTAAAGAACTGAAGAGATTCATCACTCAGATTAGGAGGTAGGCCCTATGAATAGTCTATTTGAGCCTACCGGATCTGATCGAATCAAGAAGCCATTCTATATTATTGTCATTCTCTTTGTTGCTTTAGCTTCATCTTACGCGATAGCAGTAAAAGGGATTGTTATTGGAGCGATTATAATCGCTCTGCCAGTTTTAGTATATGTTGTCATTCGAATTTTTGTCGAGCCTCGATTTGGTCTCATACTCAGTTTCGCGTTTTCTTTTTTTGCCATTGGCTTAACGCGTTACATCTCTGGTGTTCCATTCGGACTGGCGGTTGATGCGCTACTTGTTGTGGCTCTTATTGCCATCATACTGAATTTCGGAAAGAAAGTTGAATGGAAGAAGGCAAAGCACGATGTAACTGCTTTGTCTGCTGTATGGTTGGGCTATACAGTATTAGAATTGGCAAATCCTGAGGCAGTCAGCTATCAGGCCTGGTTTTATGCCATGAGGGGAGTTGCATTTTATCAAATGTTGATGATCCCTATCGGATTTCTTCTGATCAAAGGAGTACGAGACCTGCGATTGTTTATTTGGATTTGGCTACTAGTTTCAGTATTTGCTGCTTTTAAGGGAATCCAACAAATTCAAATTGGGCCTGATCCATGGGAAACCGCCTGGTTAGATGGGGGTGGGGCATTAACTCACCGCATACAGGGAAGATTACGTGCTTTTAGTTTCTACAGTGACGCCGGACAATTTGGGGCTGCAATGGGACACGCTAGCTTGGTCGCCGGTATCATAGCACTCGGTCCCGGAAATCGACGTAAAAAACTCATTTTTGCAAGCATTTCTTTCATCACGCTAGTTGGAATGCTCTTTTCGGGTACACGGGGCGCGCTATTTGTTCCGGCTCCTGGGATCATGTTATTCTTATTTCTCAGCAAGAATTTCAGAATATTTATTCTCGGGATGCTCTTCGGACTGGCTGTTTTTGGTGTTCTTCGATTTACCTACATAGGGAATAACAATTATCAAATCTATCGAATAAGAACCGCAGTTCAGCCTTCTCAAGACCGATCCTATCAAGTACGCCTGGAGAACCAGAGAAGGCTCCAGGTATACATGAAAGGAAGACCATTTGGGGGCGGGATTGGAGCTGCTGGAAACTGGGGCATGCGCTTCAGTCCAAACACATTTCTGGCTCAAACGCCAACCGATAGCTGGTATGTCAGGATTTGGGCTGAAATGGGGGTAATAGGGCTTGTTCTGCACCTGGTAATTCTCTTTTGGATTCTCATTCATTGTTCCATAATTGCATGGAAACTGAAAGATCCAGAGTTAAGACAGATCATAAATGCCCTGGTTGCTGGAATTTTCGGAATCATGGTGGCCAGCTATGGTAATGGCTTATACGGACAGATGCCAACTGCCATGATCATCTACATGAGCTATGTGTTTGTCTATCTATCTCCAAAGTTTGAAAGGGAACTCACTGATTTTGGAGAAAAAAAAGGCGATATCCTCCTAGGCAGATTAATCACCAAGTAGGCCAAATGGAACTGCTAAGGTTATTTCTTGATCCATTTGACCGATTTCATTTTGTAAAGGTGATTAAAGTCATTCGTGTTTTATAGATAATTCAATGCTGAATTCATATTTTTGGCAGCGAATAGCAAAAATTTGCATAACGATGAGAAAGCACCTGTATTTTACTTGCCTGCTGGTTGGATTGGTATTACTCAGCAACTGTGAGAAAGAGATAATTATTGATCCTTATGAACATCCTATAGATCTTGAATTGTCGTCAGATTGGTTTATATACTCAGTCACAGCTGATTCACCTGTTGTATGGTATCGGATTAATCTGCCTGCAGAGGCGACGGGTGTATGGATTGAATGGACTGACGCCAATAACCAGGCAGCTGATCAAAGCTTTAAAGCAACTGTGCGGGTTAGTGCGTATCACCTTGATGGCAAAACCAGCTATTTTGTAGATAAACGAAATGGCTATGGTTCGTCGGCTAAAGAGATTTCTCTATCAGGATCAGATGGATTGCTAATCAAGGTCGAAATGATAGACGAGATTGCCGGTGATTATGGCCTCAAAGTATACGAGAGCAATACACCAGGAGAATTGGATTTATTAGAAGTGCCCATACAGGATGTTTGGTCGAAATTTGACATAGGAACAAATCAAGTAGTGGGTTTTGAATTTACGAATGCCATGGCAAATCAAGTGTATTCGATAGCCTGGGCCGAGTATGGTAGCCCAGAAGAAGGTTTTACTGCCGATATTAAAGGCTCTGTATACCAGCAAGATGGGAAAACACCCTACAAGGATCTGAATAACGGCAAATCCATTGTGGGCAAGAACAAAAGTCACTCTGATAATCCGAAGCAAATTCGAGTGCTTGAGTCTGAAAACAGCTTCATTATTACGATCACCTTAAATGACATATCAAAACCCGGTTCTTTTGCTATCAAAGTGTTTTAAACGATTCTGGCTACTGGTTCAACTTGGCTTTCTGCTCTTGAGTCCAACGAAAGCGATTGCCCAGCAAAAAGTACAGATTAATGAAGTGATTATCCAAGCAAAATCTGCCGATAGCTCGCTATTGAATGAACAGCGATCCACCGATGATATTCATTTGCTATCGCATCAGGAAATTCACCACAATTCGAGCAAAGGCATTGGTGATGTAATCAGACAGTTACCGGGTATTCTGGTCCAGGGCCCTCCATTGGCATACCGAAACGCTAAAATGCTTGGCTTGGATAAAGAGTTTCAAACGATATTAATAAATGGGTCCAGGCCAGCCGGCGGTGAAGATCGTCGTGAAATTAAACTCGACCGCCTTCCAAGTTCATTGGTAGAATCAGTTGAGGTGAGATATAATCCAACTGTCAAATGGGGAGGATATTCAACTGTGGGTTCTATCAATGTAAAGACC
>CAYUGX010000091.1:0-14923 GCA_964444375.1 uncultured Porphyromonadaceae bacterium
CATCGGGACGCAACAAGGCATCCAGTGTAATGGCTTGTTCGGCATTTCGTGGCTCAATTCCGTAGCACTTTTGTTTTTGAACAACAAATATCGAGTTTGACCGAATGTCATAAATAGCCAAAGAAGAAGACTTATTTCCCCTCAAGATCATGTATTGATTGGCCTGAGGTTCAAAACCCAGATCAAATTCTTCAAGTGCAACACCTTCTATGGTGCTGTAAAGTCGTCCGATGACATCATCCGGCAGGTTCTCAATAATTGGTATACCTTCATACAAATAATCGATATTGGTCACCTGACCTGCTTTGTAGTCCTGTGCCGTTAAACCAAGTGCCTTCGCCTTGATTCTCAGATTAACATCTTTCGTAACCAGGATCGCCTGTTTGTCTGGATTTTTATGACGTATGTAATCGGCAATTGCCAATATTCGGTGATCAGGAATTTTCTCATGAAATGATTCTTCCATTTCGCGGGAGAATGGTTTCCCTGTTTCAACATACATTTTTCCTAATCCCAGTCCCAGTCCAATGCCTTCGGTAAAAAGCATCTCACCGGTCAAACCGTCCAGTTCTCGAACGAATTCACGGGCCTGAAAATTGATCAGGTCATTTCCGCGTTTAAATTTATCCAGTTCTTCCAGAACGGTGATCGGCAACACGATGTCATTCTCCTCAAATTGATAGATACACTTATGATCGTGCAAAAGAACATTGGTGTCGAGTACGAAAATTTTCTTCTGATTTACCATGCGCTACATTTTCTAATCCTTCTAAAGATAGCAAAAGTCGTCTTCGATGATGGATTTCGCTTTGCATATTATTTAACTTTGTTTTGTTAATATTTTACCAGTTATTATGGATCTATTTAAAGGTTTGCTAACCAGGCGCTCGGTGAGAAAATATTCAGATCGAGCAGTTGACGATGCCCTCATCTGGCAAATTTTGAAGGCAGGTATGTTTGCCCCCTCAGCCAATAATACCCAGCCTTGGCATTTTTTGGTAAGTCGCGATAAGGATATTTTCAGGGGCTTTCTCAAGGTGCATCCGAATTCAAAAATGCTGATGAATGCCGATTGTGGAATACTGGTCATTCGGAATACAGAATTGCAATACGCAGAAGGATATGGCACCACCGATTGTTCGGCTGCTACGGAGAATATCTTACTGGCCGCCCATGCTTTGGGATTGGGAGCCTGTTGGATTGGAACCTATCCACGAGAGAACCGGATTGCCTATTTAAAACAGGCTTTCGACCTGCCGGATCATCTCGTGCCTTTTGCCATGGTTTCTATTGGATGGCCAGCAAATGAGCCGAGACAGCCTGAACGGTTTGACGAGAGCAGAGTGATATGGAGAGACTGAAGGCGAGAGAGGATTAAGTTGTAAGTTTAGAGGTTATGAATAAGTATGATAAGACTGTTGAGTGGTTGTTCTCTCAGTTGCCTGTATATCAGCGGGTAGGGAAGGCGGCTTACAAGGCCAATTTGGATAATACGCACCGTCTGGATGAGTATTTTGGTCATCCGCACGAAAAGTTTAGGACGATCCATGTAGCTGGAACGAACGGTAAGGGATCAGTTTCGCACATGATAGCGGCTGTTTTACAGGCCGCAGGATACAAAACGGGCCTGTATACTTCTCCTCATTTGTCTGACTTTCGCGAACGCATTCGGGTTAACGGAGAGATGATTTCAAAAAAAGAGGTCGTGAGCTGGGTTGAGGCCCATTCTGCACTATTTGAGGAACTGAAGCCTTCGTTTTTTGAGATGACGGTGTCTTTGGCTTTTGATTATTTTGCTCGCGAGGAGGTTGAAATTGCTGTAATTGAAGTGGGTATGGGTGGTCGGCTTGATTCAACGAATATCATCACTCCCGAAGTTGCCGTGATTACGAATATTGCAAAGGATCACATGGAGTTTTTGGGCAATACCTTGGTGGACATAGCAAAAGAGAAAGCCGGCATCATCAAAGACGGTATACCTTTGGTCATAGGTGAAAAGCGCCCAGAGATCATTGAAGTTTTCACTAACAAGGCTCAACGAGTTAAAGCCCCTTACTTCATTGCGCACCAGTATTTTCAGGTTCCCTATTCCATCACTACACCTAGTGGACACCAGTATTTTCAGGTTAAACGGGGTAAACGATCGGTGTATCCTGAGCTCTTAAGTGATCTCGAAGGAGTCACTCAACGAAAGAATCTACCGGTGGTGCTTGAAACCCTCGAGGTGTTAAGGCGTGATCAATGGTCGATTTCTGACAATGCCATCTATGAGGGCATGGCCCACGTAAAACAAAGCACTGGATTACGAGGACGTTGGGAAGTTGTTCAACGAAATCCCATGCTGGTATTTGATACTGCCCACAATGAGGAAGGAATTCGTTCGCTGATGAAACAACTGGAAGAGGTCAGGCACGAGCAACTTCATTTGATTATTGGTGCTGTGAGTGACAAACACATTGACAAGATCCTGCAACTATTTCCTTCTGATGCTCACTGTTATTTCACCCAGGCCTCTGTTCCACGATCACTCGATAGCCGAATATTGGCTGCCAAGGCAGGTTACTACGGTATAAAGGGATCGATTTACGATACCGTACCCGAAGCCATCGATGCCGCCAAAGGAAATGCAAATCCCAACGATCTGATCCTGGTAACCGGGAGCACTTTTGTAGTTGCGGATGGGATTTGAGAGGCAAACGGAGAGACGAGAGATGAGAGACGAGAGATGAGAGATGAGAGGCGAGAGGCGAGAGATGAGAGACTAGAGACGAAAATTGCGAAAAACCCTCTTTTTTTTCCATTCGATTGATTGTATCCCGTATATACTATAAAGAATCAAAATGTCTATCAATTCCCTTATCGATCGATTGGAGAGATTTTCAATTCAAGTTGTTCAATTTACTAGGACGTTACCAAGAAATATTGAAGGTCGTCATTTCGCATCACAACTATTACGAAGTGGAACAAGCATAACAGCAAATTTCAGGGCTTGCAGACTTGGCCAATCCAGAGCTGCATATATTGCCAAAATTAGTATCAGCATTGAGGAAGCTGATGAAACATATTACTGGCTAAAGACAATAAAAGCAATTAATTTATCTCAATGTGAGCTAGTAAACAAACTCATCCAAGAAGCACATGAGATTACATCGATATTGATTTCTATCAGAAAGAAATCAAGCCCAAACAGCAATCGCAGCATTCAAAAAATGAAAGAATAGAGCTCGCATCTCGTCTCTCGCATCTCGTCTCTCGCATCTCGTCTCTCGTCTTTCGTCTCTCGTCTTTCGTCTCTCGTCTTTCATCTTCCCGATAAATCGGGATCGTTCGCTTCGCTCCGACTCGCCTCTCACCTCTCGCCAGTCGTTCAGGTTACTGCCTCCCGTGTTTCAGAGAAGTTGAGAAATTCTTTAGTGTCTACTATCTGATGAATTCGTTTTACAGCTCTGAAAATATCTTGATATCGGGTATACAGTGGAGTTAGGCCTAGCCTGATGTTGTTTGGCTCCCTGAAATCTGGGATGATGGTTGGGGCATCCAGTTTTGGGTGTCCCATTGCCTGGCAAATCCTATAGGCAGATGGGTGACAAATGGTAACGTGGGAGCCTCTGCTTTTAGCTTCCATTGGAGAACCTATATGGAAACCCAATGGCATTAGATAATCCTGAGTCAACCTAATTAGTAAATCAGACAAGGACTCAGATTTCATGCGTATTTGGTCTATACCTGCTTCAAGTAACAAATCTATTCCCGGTTCGACAGCTCGACTTGATAAAACTGGTGGAGTGGCGGTTTGAAAACGTTGAATTCCCTTTGCTGGAGTGTAGTCCAGCTTGAATTCAAAGGGTGAATGGCTTGAAAACCATCCCCATATGGGGATGAGTAATTTCTCTTGGAGGTCTTTACGCACATAGAGAAAGGCCAGGGATCCGGGTCCTCCATTTAGGTATTTGTATGTGCAGCCAACCGCTAAATCAGCCTCAGCCTTATTCAAATCAACTTTGACGGCACCAACCGCATGGCTTAAGTCCCAGAGCATCCTGGCACCTTGCTCATGAACCCTATTGGTAACAGCTACCATGTCATACATGAACGAGCTTTTAAAACATACGTGAGAAAGGGAAACTAAAGCTGTATTTTTATTTACCACAGACATCAGATCATCCAGTGGTAGACTGATTCCGTCTTGACTTTTTGCTAGTCTGAGTTCAAATGAATCTTTAAAGTGATGTGCTAATCCTTGTAATACATACAAATCGGAAGGAAAATTTAATTCATCACTCACGAAATTGTTTTTATTTTGAGCTTCAGCGAGAACAGCATAGGCCAGTTTAAACAAATTCACTGAGGTCGAGTCACACAATATCACCTCATCCTCGCGTGCGCCGATCAATTTTGCAATCTTACCACCCAATCGAGTATTTAAGTCTATCCAGCCTTTATTCCATCCTCCTATGAGGTCATTTCCCCATTCTTGATTCACCACTGAATGCATTAATTCTTTTACCTTGTTAGGTAGCATACCCAATGAATTTCCATCCAGGTAAATCAACTCCTCATCAGGAATATGGAACCTATTTCGGAATTCTCTCATTGGGTCCAACTCATCCTTCTTTAAACAATAATTCAGATCAATCATAATCAACCTTTTAAACATCTTATTTCTTCTTCCCGATAAATCGGGATCGTTCGCTTCGCTCCGACTCGTCTCTCGTCTCTCGTCTCTCGTCTCTCGTCTCTCGTCTCTTCTTATGAGCTGTGGTCTATAACGATGACCAGATTGCCATCGATTCTTTTCCAGAGCAGGGTGAAATGTCCTGAGAGGGTATCGGTTTTTCGGTGCAGGGTGTACTGTCCGACCTGATGGTAGTGATCTTTGTCGATGGCTTCAAGGTGGATGAAGTTAAACGTAAGGGTGCCCTGGCTGTCTTTATTTGGGTATGATCGGTTATAGCGGTCAAGAGAGGCCTGCCAGCCGTATGTGATACCGGTCTTGCCGATGAACTTGAGCGAATCAGACTGCCAGTAATTATGCATAAATCCATCGAGGTCACCGGTGTTCCAGTAGTCTTGCGATTGTTGCATTGATTCGAGGATGTAGGTTTTGTCAGCTTCCTCGTTATTAGTTGAGCAGGCCGCAAGTACCATGGCCAGTAGAATCGTTAGGGTAATTGTTTTCATCCGGTAGGAAATTATTAGTGTTCAACTGAAAGATAGTCATAATCTTGTATTTGGCATTTTATTTGATCAAAAAGGGCATGAGAAAACGCTTTTCTGTGTCAGAATTCATATGGTCGTTTCGATTGGATAGAATGTACCGCTTTCATCCTCTTGTGGAAAAGGGTGCCAAGCATACTATGAAGAAATCAAAAGATTATGCTGAAAAGACAGCTGGGTTGCTGAAAAAAGGTGCAAACGGAATGGAAGAGGAAGCGCGTGAAACCAAGGTTATGGCCGAGAGCTTCTTTCGGATGCTGGAGGCCAAGCTCGATATGAAAAATCGCAAAGAACCACCCACCGAGGAGGAGGTGAAAGCGGCTATCGAGCAATTGAAGGATGTGGGTCGATTCTCTTTGTTCGCCACAGTATCGATTCTACCAGGTGGAGGTTTTTCACTGATTGGCTTAGAGATTTTGGCAAGAAAACTGGGAGTGAAGAAGTTTACTTTAGTGCCATCGGCTTTTAGAAAGAAGGAAGAATCGAGCAAAGCATCTTATGGTAACAAATAAATGTTACCTTTGCGCCGCAATTAACAACGTGGCTTTCAGTACCCTTTGATCTGGCGCCCCCATACTATTTAATCATGAACTTATTCGAATCATATGGTTTGCGTCAGCAAATCATGGAGGCCATCGGTCAGCTGGGTTTTGAGAAACCAACACCTATTCAACAAGAATGTATCCCATTTATTTTGCAGGAAAAAAAGGATCTGGTTGCGCTGGCGCAAACTGGAACCGGTAAAACTGCAGCTTTTGGCCTACCCATTCTGGAAAATATTGAGCCTGAAGTACCGGCCATTCAAACTCTTATTCTATCACCAACCCGAGAGCTGTGTATGCAGATTGCCAAAGACCTGGGTGATTTCTCAGTAAATATGCCCAAGTTGAAAACGGTAGCTGTCTACGGTGGCGCAAACATTCAGGCACAGATATCAGCGTTAAAAAAGAAACCACAGATAGTGGTTGGTACGCCAGGACGAACACTGGATCTCATTAAACGCAAAGTTTTAAAAATTGATCACATTCAATGGCTGGTGCTTGATGAGGCTGATGAGATGTTGAGCATGGGTTTTAAAGAAGACCTGAATGCCATACTGGCCACTACCCCTGCTGATAAACAAACATTGCTGTTTTCGGCTACCATGCCTGAAGAGATCAGGCGGATTGCGAAAACATACATGACTGATTACAAGGAGATCTCGGTAGGAAAGAAAAATGCCGGGGCAGAGAATGTTAATCACGAATACTATGTTGTACACTCGAAAAATCGCTACGCTGCACTCAAGCGGGTAGTTGATTTATATCCGAAAATTTATGCCATTGTTTTCTGTCGAACCCGAGCCGAAACTAAAGAAGTAGCCGATAAGCTGATGGGTGATGGGTACAACGCCGACACCCTACACGGTGATTTGTCACAAGCCCAGCGTGATTTTGTCATGAATCGTTTCAGGCAGAAACATTTGCAATTATTGGTTGCCACTGATGTAGCAGCTCGTGGCCTTGACGTGAATGATTTGACCCACGTCATTAATTATAACCTACCGGATGAATTAGAAGCATATATACACCGCAGCGGTCGTACCGGAAGGGCTGACAAGAAAGGTACATCAGTTTCAATCATTCATACACGGGAACCCCAAAAAATAAAGGCACTTGAGAAAATGATCAAGAAGCCATTCACACGACAGCAGGTTCCTGATGGCAAAAGCATCTGTAAGAAACAGCTTTTTAATTTAGTTGATAAAGTGGAGCAGGTTCAGGTGGATACAGCACAAATTGAACCATTTTTACCCGTCGTTTTAAAGAAGCTGAGCTGGCTTGATCGTGATGAGTTGATCAAGCGCTTTGTTTCTGTTGAATTCAATCGATTTTTAGCCTATTACAAAAATGCTCCTGATCTAAACGTGTCATTGGATTATGATAAGTCTTCATCCGGCAGGGGGAGTGTAAAAGGCTCAAAAAGAAGCCAATCATCTATGGAGTTTTCAAAGCTCTATATCAATCTGGGTACAAAGAACAACCTGTCACCCGGTAAGCTTATCGGACTGATTAATGAACGCACGAAATCAAGCGCCATTAAAATTGGGCACATCGAAATGATGAAGAAATTCTGTTTCTTCGAGGTGGATCAACGATTTGAAAAGCAGGTTCAGGATGCACTGCAGGGTATTCAATGGGGCTCAATAAAAACAGTGGTGGAACTGAAGACTTCAAAAGCTCCCAAAAAGATCAGACGTAAACAGTAAAATTAGCCTATCAGTCATATTTGTTCTATTTTTAGTCTATTAACCAGACTAAACAAACAAATGACTGTTACTCGCACCTTTGACCTACTGGATTGGATCAAGTCTAAGTTCAATCACAGCAACGTATTGAATGCCAAAGTTGATGGCCAATGGAAGGCATACAGTGCACAAGAGTATTTCGACCTGGCCCATGAATTTGCTCTAGGGCTTTTCAAATTGGGCTATAGCAAAGGAGATAAAATTGCAACCGTAAGTCACAATTGCCCAGAGTGGAATATTATCGATATGGGTATGTCGATGATTGGTGTTGTGCATGTGCCTTTGTTCACGTCACTTAGTTCAGCTGATTATAAACATGTACTCAATCATGCTGATGCCCGAGCAGTTATTGTATCTGACCAAGCTTTGCTTGACAAAGTTCTGCCGCTGGTCGAAGAATTACCCAAACTCGAAGCCTATTACACTTTCGAATTGATCGATAAGCACTCCAACTGGCTGGAAATTATCACGCTTGGTAGGCAGAACAAGCAGCTGTTGCCAAAAATCGAACAAATAAAGCATTCCATATCTGCTTCAGATTGTGCAACCTTGATATACACATCCGGTACCACCGGTTTAAGCAAGGGGGTGATGCTCTCACATACGAATCTCGTCCAAAATTTTATTCAGGCCTCTACAGTTTTCAGACTAAAACCAGGGGATCATTATTTAAGCATTTTGCCGCTGTGTCATGTTGGAGGGCGGTTAGGTAATTATCAGACTCAATATAGCGGTGCAAGTATTTTCTATGCTGAGAATATGGGCACTATTGCTGCCAATATGAAGGAAATCAAGGCTGATGGCTTTGATACGGTACCGCGAATTTTGGAGAAAATTTTCGACAATGTTGTTGCCAAAGGAAACAAATTGTCGGGTATGAAAAAGCGCCTCTTCTTTTGGGCCGTACGCCTTGGGCTCAACTATAAATTGAATAAAGACAGCAGTTGGTGGTACAAAAAGAGGCTGGGTGTTGCCGATAAGCTGATTTTCAGCAAGTGGCGCGAGGCCCTGGGTGGAAGAATCAGGCTGGCCGGTTGCGGAGGAGCCGCCTTGCAACCCCGTCTTGAACGCATTTTCTGGGCATCGGGGATCAAGGTCATCAATATGTATGGACTCACGGAGACCTCACCCATTATCACCATTAATGATCAAGATGAAGCAGGGATGATGTTGGGCAGTGTGGGTGGATTAATTGATGGTGTCGAGTTGAAGATTGCTGATGATGGTGAAATAATGTGCCGTGGTCACAATGTGATGCTTGGGTATTATAAGAATGACGATTTAACCAACGAGGTGATTGATGAAAAGGGTTGGTTTAAGACCGGTGATATTGGTGAATTGATTAGTGACAAGTTTCTGGTAGTGAAAGATCGAAAAAGTGAAGTGTTTAAATTGTCAAACGGGAAATTTGTGGCTCCACAACGAATTGAAGGCTATATCAAAGAGATTGATTTCGTTGATCAGGCTATTGTCATTGGTGATGGTATGAAGCATGCCAGTGCTATTCTATCAGTGAGTTTGGAAGTGTTGGCAAAAATGGGCAGAAGTAAACAGATTCAGTTTAATAAGGCTGAAGAGCTTGTCGATCATCCAGATGTGGCACAGCTACTAAACATAGCCATAAAAGGAGTTAACAAAAAACTGAGTGATTTTGAACGAATAAGCCGCGTTCAGATGGTGGCCGATACCTGGTCGCCTGAGACCGGAGAGTTGTCACCTACTTTGAAACTGAAGAGGAAAGCGGTAATGACCAAATACGGCTATTTAGTTGATCAGATTTATGGTAAGCAAGATTATTAGCCTATGCAAGTGATTGAAGTTATCACCAAATCTAATGAGAGAAAATTTCTTCAAGTTCCGAAGATCTTGTACAAAGATGATCCTGTATGGGTGTGCCCTCTGGACAGGGATATTCGGAATGTTTTTGATCCGGAGGTTAATACCTATTTCAACCATGGTATTGCAACGCGTTGGATCTTGCAAGATCAGGCTGGTCAGTTAATTGGCCGGGTAGCTGCATTCATTGATTTCAATACCCGCGATAAGTTTGATGAGCCTACAGGAGGCATGGGTTTCTTTGAGTGTATCAATGATCAAGAAGCAGCTAATAAGCTATTCGACACGGCAAAGAACTGGTTGATGGAGCAAGGTGTCGAGGCGATGAATGGACCGATTAATTTCGGAGAAACCGACAGCTACTGGGGATTGTTAGTTGATGGCTTTACCCACCCAGCTTATGAAATTACCTATAATCCGCCTTATTATCAGGCCTTGTTTGAGAATTATGGCTTTAAGGTCTATTACAAACAGGAAGGTTTTCACCTTGATGTGACCAAACCCATGCCCGAGCGTTTCATTAAAATCGCTCAATGGGTGGCCAAAAAACCAGAGTATACATTCAAGCATTTTTCGTGGAAAGATCAGAAGCAGATGGTGGCTGATTTTGCACAAGTCTATAATGAGACATGGCCTACTTTCAAGGAAAATTTCGAGCCTTTGAAGCCCGAATATATCCGTCGTACGCTAAAAAAAGCCAAAGCCATTATCGAACCTAAATTTATCTGGATTGCTTACCACCAAGAAAAACCTGTAGCCTTGTATTTGCAGTATCCAGATGTGAATATGATTCTAAAACACCTGGACGGACGTTTGCATTTGTGGAACAAGGTCAAATTTTTTTGGTACCTGAAGCGAAATGCCATGACCCGCGCCCGGGGTGTGCTTATGGGAGTTCATCCCAAGTACCACGGCTTAGGCATGGAATCGGCCTTTATCTGGCAAATGATCCCAGTTTTCGAAAAGAAAAAACACTATACAGAGATCGAGTTCAATTGGGTTGGGGACTTCAATCCCAGAATGCGGAAGATGTTTTTATCTACCGGTGCGGTATCTGTGAAACATTATATTACCTATCGCTATTTATACGATCGCTCGAAGCCCTACAAACGTCATCCTATAACAAGCAAATAGCACTATGAAATACGATGTCATTGTCGTTGGCGGAGGTCTTGGAGGCCTGACCGCTGGAGCTAAACTAGCAAAATCTGGAAAATCTGTATTACTGATCGAACAGCATGATCGGGTAGGTGGGTGCGCTACCACCTTCAAGCGCAAGGATTTCACCATGGAGGTTGGCCTTCACGAAATGGATGGGCTGCACCGGGGCGACATGAAAACCCGTATCTTTAGCGACCTGGGTATACTTGATGAGCTTGAGTTTCTGAAAGTGCCCGAGTTTTATCGCTTCGTCAATGGACGCTACGATGTTGTCGTTGGTCATAATCCTGATGAGATGATTGAGCGTCTTACCAAGATCTTCCCCAGTGAAAAGAAGGGCATCCAGGCATACTATGAGCTAATAGTAAATATCCGGCAGGTGATAAAAACAGGTCAAATTGATCACAATGATACGATTGGCGATTTTCTGGATCGGAGTATCAAGGATGAAGATCTTAAATTGATTTTGTTGGGTAATCTGGGTTATTTTCATGATGATCCGTACAGCTTGTCATTGATTTATTATTGCATGGCCCAAAACAGCTATTATACTGGTGGAGGCAATTTTATCAAAGGGGGTTCACAGCAATTATCAAATGCCCTGGCCCGAATTATTGAGGAGAATGGTGGCCGGGTAGTTTTGAATCATCAGGTTACCCGGATTCACTATCGGGGAGACCTGGTAAAATCTGTCGTATATCAGGGTAAAGGGGTTGGTGAAGCCATTACTGATCAAGCTGATCAATTTGTTCTCAATGCCTCTATTCCGCAATTTGGTGAAAAGCTTCTTAAGGGGAGCAAAGCACAGGTGGTTAGAGATAGTTACTTTGGATATACACCGGGTGCTTCATTATTGACCGTGTATTTTGGATTCAAACAATCACCCTACCGGATGGGACATCGGCATTATTCTACATTCGTGTACGATGAATCGGTAAAAGACCAGAGAGGAATTTTGCCCAATAATCGATCAAACTTTGATACCCGCAGCTTTACTTTTGTGGATTATTCTCAGATTAATTCAGATTTGTCGGTGAGCGGGAAAGGTGTAGGTGCGATTTGCTGCATTGATTATCTGGATGACTGGGCTAGTTTGAGTCGAGAAGAGTACAAGACTAAGAAGAAGCAGGTTGAGATTACTTTTGTTAGGCGACTGGATGCCCTAATTCCGGGTGTGGCTGAGCAGATCGAATATGTTGAGGTGGGCACGTCTAAAACTGTTCAGAGATACACCTTAAATCCGAAAGGATCGGTTTATGGTTTTGCCCAAACCCCTGAACGATCAGGCAAGGCTATCACCTCACCGTTTACAAATTTGCATTACGCATCGGCCTGGACTCAGACGGGTGGTGGTTTTTCAGGTGCGATTTTCAGTGGCTACCTGGGTGCCATGGATGTGATACGAAAAACCCGATAGGCAACTATTTGGGGTGATATAAGTAGGGGTTGATAATCACCAACCCCTACAATGCAATATTATCAATGATAAGGTACTAACGTGCCACTACCATCTGTTTTGTTTGAGAGAAATCGCCGGCGTTCAGCGTATAGAAATAGACACCATTTTCCAATTTGTCAGCATTGACGGTAACAGTGTGTTGTCCGGCTGGTTGTGTGCCTTGGTTCATTACCATTACTTGTCGACCGGTAAGGTCTTTAATCTCGATCACTACCTCTGAAGATTCTCCCAGTTCATACGAAATTGTGGTATGATCCATTAATGGATTTGGGTAGTTCTGATCAAGGCCTGTGAGGGCATTAGTTAGGTCAATATCGTCAATGATATTCGAGTTGTCGTTGAGATTCAGTCTGACCATCAGGTTTCTGAATTTCACAAAATTCGACTGTACCCAACCGCCATTATGGTAACCGATAGCGACAGGATCATTCACTTTGATACTGGCGTCGTGACCAATGGCCAAGTTCTTGCCTCTTCGAACCAGTGGTTCGTCATTGTAGTTGTTGTATGAAATACCTGCATATACCAGGTCTCCTGCTAACAAGAATTCGCTTTCACCATCTTTCTCAAATGGCAGTGTAACCCAGGTACCAAACTGAGATGAATCAAGGGTGAGTACCTCTGTGGTCATCCATTCGATTGCTCCTTGTCCATCAGGATCTTCTTCTGGCGGGGGCACCCACCATAAGGTATACCAGAATTCAATCAATCCATCGGCTTTACCTCCGGTGATGAAACAGGATATGGAATTGACCTCGCAATCACCATATATTGGGAATATGGTTCCGGCAAAGTGTCCGATATTCCAACCGGCTTCACCTACGTCCCCTCCGTAATGCTCAAATCCATATGCCCATGATAATTCGGCACTTTCATCGGCTCTGGAATACACGCTGTCGGTAACGTTGAAATACACTTCAGCAGCATTGTCGGCTTCATTTTGTTCTTCCTGGTCCTGGGTAAAGGACCATTCAATTTTGTAATGGCCAAACTCTTCAGGAGTATATCCTCCTTCAACGTCAAGGGTATCAATAACCAGTGGAGAAACCCATCCTCTTGATGCAGATGAGGAAAATACATTTTGGTTATTTTTTGTGACATCGATGGTTAGGGTAACATTGTCTTGATCGAGTTCGCCAAAATTCAGGGCACTGGCCTGGAAATTGGTGAAGGTGCCTCCGATTTGGGAAATTGGAATATCATGGATATGGCTCTGTACGATATCTTCGTCTCCATCGTCCCATTCAAGTTTAAAATGCTTGATCTGAAGGTCGTTGTTATAGGCTTCTGCCAGTGTAAAGTCATCCAACACCCAGAAATACAGGGTCGTCTCACCCCAGTGGATACGGATGATTACATCTGACATTCCTGCAGCAACTTCCGAGATATTCGCTTCGTAAATGACTGGCATTCCGGGTGCAGCGTCGTTCGGACGGTCTTTGTGAAGCGTTCCGAAACCACAGTCAAATACAGCCCAGTGCACACCTTCGTCGTTTGAAATCCAAACTTCATTAGCCCCATCGCCACCGTTCATGAAATGCGTTTCAAAGCGTAAAATGACAGATGATTTGTCGCTAAAGTCAAAACGAGGAAATTCAAGGCTATTATTCACTGTCAGCCTGGGATCGAGATAGTTATTGTATTCATTTAGTGGGAGATAGAGTGCTCCATCTTCCCAGCTGGTTGACTGAAAGGGTGGCTCAGCTGTATACTGTGCAATTATGCTATCGCCCGGGTGATACCATTTCCAGTTGTATCCGTTATCATCGGGATCGAGCAAGGTATAGCCTTCAGGAAGCGACCATCCTCTTTCATCGCTTGGATCTTCCCATCCAAATGTTTGGGTGAAGAATACTTCTCCATTGCCTTTCAGGCTTTTCTGGGCATGGCCCATACCAACCAGGCAGGCAATGACTAAGAATGAAATGAGTAATCGTTTAATCATATTATTGTTTTTTAGGTGGATAATCCTGTACTATTCTATTCTATATCATACTACATCATAAAGTTAATTATTATTCTTATTTAATTCGCTATCTTTATTTGCCTATATGTAAGGATATTTTTGTTTTCAGTTATCAGTTTTCAGTTTTCAGTAAGATTCATGCATTGTACTTAAATTGCAGATAGTGAGAGTGATGGGTTTTGCAGGGATCGAAATAGCAAGAAATTTCTATAAATAAACATTAGATATGAGATACCTAAAACTTTACTTATTTGTTTTTGGTCTGATTCTCTCGGGTTCCGTATTGGGGCAGGGCTTTGTGACTCCTTTGAGTTCTTTATCTGGGGATGTAATTCTGACCACCACGGATATGAAGACCATTGAGGGAAAGATCAGGACTGCAGTTACTGGAATGAAAGGATTGACCAGTTTGACCATTATGGATTATAATGGTACCAAGCATCGCTTGAAGGCCGCACAGATTCAGAATTTTCGGGTTGATATTGATGGCTTTGCCAAATTGGAAATGATTGATCACAAAACGCGTAATCTGAGGCGGATGTTTGAATCTGATTTCAGTGAGATTACCGACCGGAAGTATGCCTATTATGAACAGGTAAAGGTACCGGGCAAAGATCGATATGTGTTGACCATGTTGTTGAATCCAGGTTTCGATCGCAAAATCAAGGTGTATGATAAGCCTGGAGCCCGCACCGGTGAGACATCTATTGGGAATGTCGCAGTAGCAGGCGGTGAAGCGAAAACCTATTACGTCCAGAAGCAGGGGCGCACCTATGAGATTACCCGGTCGAAGTTTAAACGAAGTCAGTTTAAGGAGTTGTTCTCTGATTGTCCCCAGTTGCTTCAGTTCTTCAAATATCCCGATTTCGATGATTTCTCGCAGCACGTGTTGTATTATCAGATGCATTGTAGGTAGGTGGTTGAGCACGGGGTATCTTGCTTGCGATGAAGGGAGCCAGCCTGAGGCTGGCTGTGATAGGGGTGATTGAGTACGGGG
>CAYUGX010000092.1:0-14762 GCA_964444375.1 uncultured Porphyromonadaceae bacterium
AACAAGGTAGTTTTTATAGAGTTGTCTAATTTCTTTTGCTATTTCCTTGTGTTCATCGCTGTTAATCAGGTTGTTGGCTTCAAGTGGATCCTCCAGAATATGATACAGTTCTTCTACCTCAGGATCTACATTGATATAGTGAATGTACTTCCATTCTGCTGTTCGGACACCACGGCTATCAGGAATCGGGTTATGAACTTCAACTACATCAACATGCTCCATAAAAAACTCAGTTCGTGTGCTGGCATTTGTATTCCGAAATGTAGGCACCAGACTCAATCCGTCGATCTCATCAGGTATAGGTAATCCAGCCAGATCCAGAATGGTTGGGGCAATGTCGATATTTAGTGCTATTTGATCGAGTTTTATTCCTTTCCTTTTGCTCGGCAGTCGGGGATCATAAACAATGATGGGTACTCGAATGGATTCTTCATAGAGCAACCATTTTCCTCCCAAACCGTGTTCACCCCATAAGCATCCATGATCAGAAAGAAATATGGTTACTGTGTTTTCATGTAGATTATATGCTTTGAGATGATCCATGATTTCACCAATACCTCGGTCAAGACTGACCACACATCTAAGGAAGTTTTTCTCAAAATCATCTTTAATTTGCATAGTACCTCGTTCATCAAAATAGCACCAATGATTTAGGGAAGAATCCATCACATGTTTTGCCATTTTCGCGTACTCTTCAGGTGTATCTGTTTCTCGTTTCGGAATGTTAACAGTCTCAAAAAGTGCTTGATCCCTTTCATCAGGCTGATAGGGATGATGAGGTGATTTGAAACAAACAGTCAAGCAGAAAGGTGTTTCAGGATCTGACGATGCAAAGAAATCACGGGCTTTTGCGGCCAACCACATGCTGTTGTGAATTCTCCCTGAATCAGTGTCGTGGAAATAGGGTCCCTGATGGTACCAGGCTTCGAATACATCGAAAATCTTTTCTGTACCGGCAATTCCCATTCCCCATTTGCCCAGGACACCGGTTCGATATCCATTCTCTTTAAGCAATGCCGGATAGGTTTTTGCCAATACCTCTGGTTCAATTGGCGTATTGAAATGGTTCATGCCATGTGAACTTTCATATCTACCGGTCATGATGGAAGCTCTTGAAACTGCACAGATGGGTGTGGTTATAAAGGCATTTCTGAAATAAACCCCACCTTCGGCCAATCGATCGATATGCGGTGTTTGCAATTCTGGAATTATTGGGTTGTCTGCGCTACTCAATTGATCCCAGCGTTGGTCATCGGATATGAACAGCAAAAAATTAGGTTTCGCTTTTGGGTCATCTGATTGACAACCTGAAACAACTGTTAATAGGGTAATTGTGGATAGAATGAAAAGGAATCGCATATGCTTTTTTTGTTTAGTTCAGGTAGTCTGGATTCTTTTTGTCCGGTATGGGGGCACCGATATCTTGTTGCCAATGAATGAGCTTGTCTAATAGCTCATCACGCTTATCCGGTAGTGAATGAGCCAAATTGGTTTTTTCACCTTCATCCTCATTCAGGTTATACAGCTCGATGGAATTGTTTGTGCTGATTGCTTCTCTTCCACCGTCCAGTGACCATTCTTCATGGAATAGCATGAGCTTCCAGTCTCCGTCACGGATCACGCTAACAGGCCGGGTTCTGAAAATGGTATCACGGGAATGATCTTTCAGTCCAGCATAAGACTGAAGATAGGCCGGAAAGTGCCAGAAAAGTGGCTCTCTTTGTGTTTCCCTACCGTTTATTAGGGGTAAAATGCTCTGACCATCAAGGATGTAATCATCCGGTAGGTCTAGACCCGCTAAATCAAGAAAAGTAGGATAGAAATCTGTTCCGATAACTGGTTCATCAACCTGTCTGCCTTTTTCAATCATTTTTGGCCATGAAATGAACATGGGTACCCGGGTGCCACCTTCGTAGTACATGCCCTTGCCTCCCCGAAGTGGTTGTTGGCAAGTGAAAGTGCCATGTCCGCCGTTGTCTGAAAAGAAGATCAGGATGGTATTGTCGCTCAGGTTCAATCGCTCAAGGCATTCCGCTACTTGTCCTACACTTTCATCTACACTTTTGATCATGGCAGCATAGACAGGATGCATATGGCAGTCTGAAGGGGCTTTATTTTTGAATTCTTCGATGTATGCTTCTTTTGCCTGGATGGGTGTATGGACAGCATGGTGAGCCAGGTAGACAAAGAAAGGTTTGCCGGTATTATGCGGATTGTTTTCTTCTATGAATTTAATCGCCTCCTGTGTGAACAGATCGGTTAGATAATCACCGTTTTCCTTGAAATGGTCATTAATTCCCATGTCCCAGCGATCAATTTCAAAGTCGAAGCCTTGTTCCTTCGGTTTGTTTCCAACGTTCCATTTCCCGATGGCAGCGCTCACATAGCCCGCTTTTTTTAATGCCTCGGCTATGGTGACTTTGTCCAGGGCAATGGTTTTGCTGTTTTGGGTTGGAATTAAGCGCCTATACTTTGATTCTCCTCTGTCTGATTTACCCACGGTAAAGACCCCATGACGGGGAGAATACTGCCCACTGAGCAAACTTGCACGTGTTGGTGCACAGTTTGCAGCATTGGCATAGGCATTCGTAAAAATGATTCCATCGTTGGCCAGGGCATCAATGGACGGAGTTTCGTAGTAGGTTGAACCCATATAACCAAGGTCTGTCCAGCCCAGATCATCTGCAAAAATAAAGACGATGTTGGGAATTTTATCGGTTGATTTACAACCCACGGTTGATAGAATCAAAGCGAATAGAACGACATGTTTTATCGAGGCCATTGTTGTTTTCCAATAGTGAATCATGAGTGTGCTATTTTAGCGTTTCAGGCTGTCAATCAGTTTTTTTGTTAGGTGAAGATAATACCAGGGATCAGTTTCCTTCCCATAGTCTTCATAGTTGTAGTCTCCTGTTGATTTCGGGATGGCGGGTTCGATTTGCGTGCCTTCATGCCATTCGTTAAATGAAGTGATGCTGATGAAGGTGGGATTCACTTCTCTGGCCGCTTCAAACATTTGCTCGTAGTAGGCACCCTGGTCTCTTTCTATGGTTACTCCTACATTCCATGGCCGGATGCGGGTGTCGATATAGCCAGGACCAACACTCGGACTGAATAGCAGGTTATTATCCTTAGCAAATTCTGCTATTTCTGGCCAGTTATTCGGGTTACTGGCCCACATGTATTTTTCACTGGCATAGTAGGTGTAAATACCATCGAATCCCGAATTCAGGAAGAAGTCCCTGGACGTTCTGAGGGTCCAAATCCCGATGAAATGGCCATCTAGCTGCGTGTTTCTTATGCTTGTGGCCTCATCGGGGTCCAATATCTTTTTCCAATCCTGTGCGGGTACTTTGTAGGAGTCATACACATAATATATCGGCTTCCCCTGGTATTGGTAGTAGGCTGGATGTTGCCCGAATTGATCGACAATCAGGGTGAGCAGGCTCTTGAACTGAGCAGTCGTTTGAAAAATGGGTTCGATGTGAAAGGCGATTTTCAAACCGTATTCACTGGCCAGATCAAAATAGACCGGTAATGAGTTTCTAGCATAATCATTTGCTCCCCACCATGAGATCACCACAACACCAATTCCAGCGGTCTGCATCATTTCCATGTGCTTACGGATGAGGGTGGGATCATTAGAAGAATAGGTGCCTAGTTCGGGATAATAATTAGCTCCAATATCTTCAATACCCGAATAGGCTCCTGCATCTATCCATCGAGGATCTGGGCCATGGGGTACGATTTTGTGGTTCCAATGAGAGTAGCTTCCATCGAATTCAGGATTTCCAAACCAGGTATAGTAAAATGCATGGATGCTATCATTGACCCGGGTAGAGTTATTCTCTTCTGTCAAACAGGATGTAACGACCAGGATAAAACTGAAAACCAGTAGTGCTATTTTACCATTTCTGCGCATAGCTTCATATAGTGATTTTGTGTTTCAGATCCATTGGGTCTGGTTGTTCCTTCTTTCCATGCCATTTTTGCCTGCTTCACTTTATTAAGTGCCAGAAGCGTTTTGCCTTTCCAGAACCAAGCTTTGGCTTCTTCGGTTCTTGATGATTGGCCAACACCAAGATTTTCTGGGGAGGTCAGGGCTTTTTCAAAAGATTTGAGGGCAGTTTTATATTCGCCACTATTGTATTGCTTAATTCCCTTCTTGACATTGGCTTCATTGAACATATCCCAGGTGATACTTGAACCTTCCCAGTTAACAAAATAGGGTACCGATGACAATAGATCCGAACATTCATCTAACCGATTGTCATCAAGATAATATTGGGCCAAATCTATGATGACATCTGATCGTTTGGTGCCTTCGAATTTCATTTCTTCAAGTAAATGAATTGCGTCGTCAACTCGTTGATCATCGACCAGTACTTTGGCCAAATCTCGATATAAAGTCTGATCGTACGGCCGATTTTGGATGGCCTTTCTGTAGCAGGATTCAGATTCTTTGTGGTTGTTATCGACGACCCAATTGTAGAGACCCAGGTTACGCCATGGGATGCTCATGTTGGGTCCTGATTTTGTTGCCTTTTCCCAATACTTTGCTGCTTCCTTTACACGTCCGAAGTTGGCATACAGATTACCCAATTGATAGGCAGCTACAGCATCGGAAGGATTCATTCCCAGCGCAAAACGCAAGGCCATTTCCATGTCTGGACGTGAAGCATTGATGAAATCTCGGTAATTTCCATTGGCTTTCTTGAGGTATTCTTTTGCTGTTTCATTCTCTCCAATTTGATGGTTCAGAAAGGCCAGCTGATAGTGTAATAAATGGTCTTGGCTGGCTGGTTGGACTGGTTCTATACAGACTGCTTCAAGAATGTCTATGGCTTCTTTAATCAAACCGACTTTAGAAAAAGTCAGGCTGGCTTCCAGGATTTCGAAATCATCTTCTCCGACAAAGTCACGTATCACCTTGATTTGTTCATCCCGGTTGTGGTTGTTTGTAATTAAAATGCATCTTGGGATCAATTCTGTGGGATATTGTAAAATCCGCTTTGCAGCTCCTTTTATAGCCATCGCGTTATCTCCAGCGGCAAGCATGGATAACAGGTAGTGATGATACAATAGCGGATCATTTTGATCAGCTTTGAATGCTTTGTCAAAGTATTGAATGGCTTTGGAGTACTGTTTCTCTAGCATGAGGGATCTACCTACAAGGTCATATCCCCTGGCCACAGTACCGAGGCATCTGGAAGCTTTAAAACCGCATTTCGCTGCACCTTCCAGGTCTCTATCCTGAAGGTGGCACAAACCAAGAAAGTACCAGGCCAGTCCGTCATCGTTTGGTATTTGGTCCAGGGCCTTTTCGAGGCGGGATTTAGCCTGTTCATAGAGACCTTGCTCAAAGTCAAGAATGGCCAGATCTCTAAGTGAAGCCAAGTGCAATGAATCCACCAATAAGGCTTCATTATAGTATTTTCTTGCTTGCAGTCTATCCAGTGCACGGTCAAATTTCTGTGCCTTCAAATACTTCTCTTCAAGCGTCAACAATTCATCAGCTTTGTTGACATAGGTAGCTGGTTTAATGGGTTCTACATCTTGTAACGGTAGTGGTGATTTGAATTGAGCCAATTGCTCACCATCTTCTGCTTCAAAGACCAGGGTAATGGTGTCATTTTGCCCTTTTGTGAGTTCAAGGCTGGTTGATTGTAGCGGAGAAAGATTCAGTTTCTTTGACTGAAGTTCTTTCTTTCCAGCGAATACCCTGCAGGTTGCTTCATTAAAAACTTCAGTGGAGATGGCTGTGATTGCTATGCTGTTCTGGTTGTGCTTGGTTTGAATGGCCAAACGCTCAGTTGCAAATTCAAAACCGGTTTTAAGACCATGCACTGGGAACCAATATTCTTTCCAGGATACTGATCCGCCTGGGGCGAGGATACCATAGTCGGATTGGGTTTGTAAGGGACCACTTTGTACCTCGATGTATTCAGGCTCATTGTCACCCAAGTTATTCATGCTAACCCGGCCGTATTCTCCTTGTCCCCAGGTCCAGGCTTTTTTCCCTTGGTGCTCATTGTGGTCTGCTACTTGAATGATACCACGGTCGTCATCTACATCATAAGCTCCAAAGAAATCGTAGGCACAATCCACGGCAAAGATAGAGGCTGCGTCGGGGTAGTTCTTTGTCCAGGAAAGATCGTTCCCTTTGTCGATGGGCCAGTCGAAGTATTCAATCCCAAAATGATCGGTTCCCATGCTCATGGGATAGATGAAGCGTGTTCCTTCTTTTTGTGGAAATGCGGTGCAATTCCAGAAATAGTAGGGGTTCATGGCATCGGTGGGATTGTATATACGGATGTCTTCGTCAAGATAGGCTTTCCCGGGGTGTAAGGTCACCCGGGCGGTCCAGCGCGTCCTGAGACTTTTTTCGAGGTTACTGACTTCGATATAGGCAGAGCCATCTTCATTTTCACCATAAATTACATCCACGGGAGAAAGGATGGTCACGGTATGAACCTGGGGTCCGGCATTCCATTCAATGCCTCCACTGATAAATCCTCCCCGCATGGCGATCATGCTGGGCTTGATCACATCGTTTAAATGAAAGGCTTCTTCTCCTGTTGTTTTGTCAAATATGGAGTGTAATCGACCCCCCAGATCAGGGAGACAGGTGATTTTGAGATACTCGTTTTCAAGAAAGATGGCTTTATAGGTGATATCTTCTAATTCTCTACCCAGATGATCTTGCATGTTGTAGGGATAGGTAATCGACGCTTTTACTGTGGTGGCTCCTTTTGCACCTGATTCCAGGGCCCATAGTTTGGGATTTACATCATCTTCCCATCCATAAGTTGGAATGGTAATTTCCCCTTTCCAAGCTTTTACCTGGCCGTTTACGGTTTGGGGTAGCCATGCTAGGGTTAGAAATACAGTTAGCAATACAGCAACGGATTTACTTAAATGCTTGTGATGAATCATGGTATAGGTTTTAATGTAAAGTTAATTATTTGCAGTTTTTCTGATGTTTCCATCCTGATCAATGGAGAATCCAATTGGTTCATTTTCACTCCAGGTCATATCAGGTAATAAATCTTTTAAAGCCTTTCGGTGTAGATCAATAATGTTTTTGTTTTCCTTCTTGTAGGCAATATTGTCCCATTCATTTTGATCATTTTGATGATCGTATAGTTCTTCAAAGTTAATCGCAGGATAATAAATGTAGCGATATTGCATACTCCTTACGGCATGTCCAACGACTGGATTTTTTGCCCAGGTAAATTTGTATGTGCTTACAATCGGACCGGTTTCTTTGGTGGGATCATTGAGTTGTGGCACTAGACTTTTCCCATCCAGGTGTTCAGGTGGTGTAAAACCTCCCAAATCAACCAGCGTAGGATATAAATCCATTAAGCTGACTACCTGATCACAAGACGAGCCGGCTTTTGTGAGTCCTGGAACTGAGATGATCAGCGGCACTCTGGTCGATCTTTCCCAGAGGGTGAATTTTTCAATATTCTCTTTTTCGCCCATGTGCATGCCATGGTCAGACCACAATACCAGTGTCGTATTCTGAGCATATTCAGAATGGTAGAAAGTATCAAGCAATTTTCCGATCATGGCATCGGCAAAGGTTATAGAAGCGGCATAGGCCTGGATGATCTTTTCCCATTGCTTATTCTCAACAGCCCATTCGTGGATCCATCTGCGTCCATGGTCAATGGCATCGTCTAAATCGTCTGATTTACATTCGGGTAGCACAATATTTTCAAGGGGATAGAGGTCGAAATATTTTTGGGGCACTTCCCAGGGATCGTGTGGTTTCCAGGTTCCGACAGCCAGGAAAAAAGGGTTGTCATGTTTTTGTTTAAGTTGATAGCTTGCCCACTCCATGACATGATAATCGGCCATTTTTTCGTCTGGCACCTGAAGTGGTCCCCAGGTCCACCAGCCATCGGCTCCTCCCGGTCGGGTTTCGTTATCTACAACTTCGGGATAGATCACCTCTTTGGGGGCACGAATTTGATAGGGGTGGGAAATGTACCCACTGGGATAATAGAAATCCCAATTCTCAGGTTCGGCCTGACTGGTAGGATACCACGGAGGAGCCTGGCTGTGGTAGATCTTTCCAGCACCCAAAGTTTTATAGCCTTGCTTTTTAAAGAATTGTTCAAGTGTCAATACATCTGCTAGTCCATCAAATTCTCTCCATTTGGGTTCATCCCCCCAGTGGTAGTTTTCTGCTCTTGAGTGGGCATGATGTACCCCCGTAAGCAGGGCGGTACGAGCCGGTGCACAGGCTGGCGAGGGTGTGTGTGCATTTGTAAAAACCATCGCTTTAGCGGCCAGTCGATCAATATTTGGGGTATGTATTTTCATGCCAGCATGCCCCCCCATGAATCCTGCCCAGTCGTTTAAGTCATCAATGGCGATGAACAGGATGTTCTGCCTGGCAATACTATCCTTGTTGGCTTTTCGACAAGCACTGCAACATACCATGGCAAGTGCAAGTAGGGTAAGCTTGACTATGAGAAAAGACTTATGCATTTGTTGTATTGTCAGGTTAGTAATTCCACATCAAAGTTCATCATATCTCCCAAATCTCTGATGTTCTGTGTATAGTCACCGTAGACCAATGAGAAATGGTGGCCGTAGTTTTGGGAAGCCCGCCAGAGTTCACGGCAATCAGGAACTTGAATGGTGACACTTTGTTCACACCCAAATCCTTCATTTCCAATGCCGGTGATTAGCACACCTTTAGAAACCAGTATTTTCATTCCCGAGGGATCAAACCGGGCTACGGTGCAAGTTTTCCCTTTGTTTTCTTTGAAATTGTGCCTTAGCGTGGCACCAAATCCAGATTCAGCAAAGCTATGAATGTCGTAGGTAGTATCAGGCTGATCCAAACCATTCATTTTTAACGAACAATTTGAGTGTTTCAGGCGCAAGGTATTGTCGTCGTAATTAAAGAAAGGATTACCCATGTACACCGCTTTGTCAGAAATATACATTTCCACCATCATGGCCATCAAAGCATTGACATCACCTTCACAGGCCGCAGGTAAGCCCCTGTCTTTGAGGAGGGCATGTGTTAAGCAAGGTGTGAACTTTCGATTCCAGGGATTGAGTGAACTGCATAATTCATGACATTCTATCGTATAGGCATTGCAGTGGTATTTCTCCATGGTGGCCAAAGTTGCAAAGTAGAAATCAAGTGATTTCTCGATATGCGGTAGGGCCATGTTACTTGAATTGGCATTGCCTAAGAGTTCTTTTGCTGCCTGTTTTCGGAGTTTTGCCAGCTTACCTTTTTGAACCAATACATCCATGTCTCCAAAGAACTCTTCGTAGTCAACAAACTTATAATCAAAGTCATAATGCGATTTTATTTTGTCCATATTCACTACTGCTGAGCTGGTACATCCCCATGGATACTGGTATGGGAAATTGGTCACATACAACATTTTGGTTTGCCTGAATGCTTTTCTGGCATGGAGTAATTTGGCGAATCTGAACATTTCATCAAAATTGTGGGCGTGGTAGCCTTCAAGGCCTTCGTGACGCAATCTGGCAGGCATGTCAACAGCCCATCCGGCACCCTGCATGATGATGACTGGTTTTTTATAGCGTTCAGCAATTTTTACACCAGGGAACATATGGGTGACTACATAGGCATCTACATTGGGATCTTCATGGTACAATGATTCTAGTTGTACATTCGAGAAGACAATTTCTGGGTTGCCTTTTTCGGCATATGAATGCATGGTTATCGGCTCAAGTAGTTCGATCCCAGGCGGCATCGAAAGCGTTTTGATGTCTTCTTTCATTCTGATCAGACGATCTGTCAGCCCTTGTGCTTCAGCTTCATAAGTTAGGTTCTCTAAGTTGCCATGCCTGCACGAGCCCTCCCAGGCATCAGAATGTATGGTTCCTGTAATGATGAGCTTAATTCTGGTGCGGGTTTGCAAGGGGCTATTCACCTTGAACCTGATTTCTTCATCGATATTCGCCAAGAGACTTGGTGAAAGAATCAAACCACCAGCCACTAAGGACGATGATTTTACAAAATCACGGCGATTCATATTGATTTTCGAGCTGTTCATGCTGTTCATTGCAGTTTAGATTTAGGTTACATTCAATCACTTTCAAGTTGACTTTTTGTAGAACGGAAGGTCAGGCTAGCTGCTTTGAGTCCTTCTGAGCTCACTGTAATGCTGAATTCACCTGCCTTTTTTGTTGACTTAAGAATGACCAGACACTTCCCATTAAAGGCTTTTCGGGTGTTGCCAATGAAGCTTTCCTGACTCATGGGATCTCCGTTATCAACTGCGAAGATGGTGGCGTTGCCCTTCAGGTTGAAAACAATCTGATTGGAAGCATCTGGAACAAAAAGATTCTGATCATCCAGTATATTAACTTCAATATGAACTACATCCTGACCATTGGCTTGAATGGTTTGACGGTCAGGGATTAATTCAATTATTGCTGGCCGGTCGGATGTTGTGATTTCTTTCGAGCAGATCGGTTGATGATTATTTTTAGCAATTGCTTTCAGTGTACCTGCTTTATAGGGTACCATCCACACCAGGTCCATCTTCCCCTGTGTGTTTTGTTCACCGAGTGAAACGTCATTGAGGTAGAGTTCAACGCTTTCACAATTTGAATAGGCAACGACTGGGATTTCGATTCCTTCTTTTCCTTCCCAGTTCCAATGAGGAAGGATATGCACCATGGGTTCTTGAGTCCACTGACTTTGGTAGAAATAATAGGTGTCTTTGGGAAAGCCGCACATATCAATTATTCCGAAATTCCAAAACCTGGCTGGCCAGCCAAACATGGTCTCCCCCAGGTAGTCAAAGCCTGTCCAGCGGAATTCTCCTGCCACATAGGGGAAATCTCTTGTCCGGCGCCAGGAGTCCCGGGCCCCGATGCGAACCATGGCATTGTCGTAAGAGGAGCTGTAGTATTTAGGTACATCCTTAAACACTTCTTCTTCAGTCAGGTCGGGCACTTTCATGATACCACCCAGAGGATTCTGACCCCTGTACCAGGATTTGGTTCGATATATTCCTCGGGTTTGGAAGGAATGTGGGATTTCTGATGCGATCATGATTCGATCGGGGTAGGTTTCATGGTCTTTCTCGAACATAAATGCCGAACCACCTCCTCCATTGTAGCCCGTGATATCCAATTCGCTGGCAAAACCACTTTCATTGGCCAGGTGCATATGGGTAATGCCGGCCGTTATGGGCCGTGTTGGATCGAGTTCTTTGGCCACCTTCATGAGCTTTTTTAATCGTTCTGTACCAATCTCAAAGCAAGCATCCGGGATTTCATTGCCAATGCTCCACAGAATCACTGATGGATGGTTTCGGTCGCGGGTTATGAGTTCAGTCAGGTCATTTTCAGCCCACTCATTGAAGTGGAGGTGGTAGCCATATTTGGCCTTGCCTTCAGGTTTTTTAATTCCGCCGAAAGGCCATGATTCCAGCCATTCGTCAAAAGCTTCATCCATCACTAAAAAACCCATTCGGTCGCAGAGATCAAGGAGCTCTTCGCAGGGTGGGTTGTGTGCAGTTCGTATGGCATTGCAGCCCATTTCTTTGAGAATTTCCAGGCGTCGCTCCAATACCCGGTCGTTGATGGCAGCACCTAATGCTCCCAAATCACTGTGATTATTAACCCCTTTGAGCTTCATGCGAACGCCGTTCAGGGCGAAGCCGCTATCTGCTGAAAAACTAAAATACCTGAATCCAACTTTCGTTTCTTTCACATCAATCGGCTGACCGTCGTCAAGTATCGTAGTTCTCAAGCGATAGAGATAAGGATGATCTGGCGACCATAATTCAGGATGAGAAACTGCCATGGAGATCTTCAATTCTTTTATTGAAGAAGCTTCAAGCTGATTATTTAGAGAGGTTGATGAAACCAAGCTATCATCTTGAGAGAATAGCTCATGTTGTAAAGTAAATTCATTCCTTTCATCATCGTTGTTTGCTACACTAGTGCTTACATCAATACGCGCATCTTCTTTTGTGATTTGCGGGGTTGTAACATAAATTCCATGACGATCTACATGGAGTTTGTTCGTTCTTACCAACCACACATGCCGGTATATGCCTGATCCGGTGTACCACCTGGCATTGGGTTGTTTGGAGTTGTCGACTCTAACAGCAATTAAGTTCTCCCCTCCGAAGTTCAAGTATGGTGTCATGTCATAGTGAAAACTGATATAGCCAAAGGGTCTTTTACCCAGATAGTGCCCATTAATCCAGACTTCACTGTTTTCATAAACCCCTCCAAACTCAATGGAGAATTGACCATCTTTATCTTTTTTGGGGAGGTTAAAGGTTTTTCTGTACCATCCTACACCTCCTGAGGCAAATCCTCCGGGTTTGCCGGTGGGATGATCTTTTGAGAAAGTATCATTTATACTCCAGTCATGTGGAACATCAATAGTCTCCCATCCACTGTCATCAAAGTCGGCGGTCACAGCGTCAGGGAAATCTCCTTTTGAGAAAGTCCAATGAAAATCGAAGCACTCTTTGGATCGCCCGGCAGGTGCATTATTGATAATCGAGCAAGCAAAGCAGCAAGAAATAATTACCAGCAGATACAACCCTTTTTTCATACCGTGTTCGTTTATTTTATTCTATTCGGACACATCTGGATAAAGAACTAATTCCATCTTTTCATACGGCTTCGGATAGCATGTCAAGTAAGCGTATGGCTTGAATTTCTTCACACCGCCTTTCATACCCAATACCACAATATCAATGTTTTTCCCTTCCATTTCTTCGGTGAGCGGAATGTAATAGGTATAGTGTGAATTTGCTTTGATGGCCGGATATTCCCATGGATTAACCGGGTAGGAGTGGCTCCTGTCTGGCGCACCAACCGGTTGACCATCAACACGAATAGCTGCATATGCACCTTCAATTCCATGCTCTCCATCCAGACAGACGGCAAGATAGGATCCCGCATGTATTTCGTTGATTATCGTGGAGGCTGACCAGGCTGCCTCAGCTTTTATCCGGTTGTATGGACTAAATAGCTGAGAAGCTCTCCAAGCGGATCGATCTATGGCGACTCCGTTCAGATAGCCTGTCACCTCACTGATTTTATCTGGTGTTCCTCGAAATCTAACATATCTAATGGGTTTCTCAGGATCCAAGGGTACGGTCATCCTCTCTTTTGCCAATATTCTCATTTCGGTCCACTCCTGACGGTTTGCTGAAACTTGCAGAAATGCAGCTTCTTCAGTCTTCCAGGGTTGTAGCGCATGCTCGCTTCCTACATCAATGATCAATTCATCCATTGAAACAGCTTGTCCGAAATCAAATCTCAAGGAACCCCCATTGAGCAGATCGGCTTTGTGTCTTCTGCGACTGACATAAAAGGAAGTTTCAGGATCCCCGTCAAACATGTAGCGATCCCAAACGCCCCGGTCGGAAAATAGCTTCTGTTCAAGAAACGCATCTCTGGCCGCCTGTACCTGTGGAATTTTAGTGGCGCCAGATCGGATGAGTTCTCTGGCCTCAAAGGCATTGTTGTCTGCTGAGAAAATGGTGGCTTCATAAAGAGCTTCAGCATCTTCGGGAACTTCACAGGGGGTTAAATCGGCAATTTTCCGGTGGTAGGCTTCGGTCATGGGATCGCCTGGGAATTCAATGTTTAAAGAGCGGCCTTTTATCAGTCGTTTCACCGGAGATCCATTGATTTCAGCACCAATAAATGTTTGTTCTCCCTGATCCAGCTTTATGGTATGCTTTGATCCTGGAAGTCCATTCAGCATAATTCTTACAGGTTTGTCAGCTACCTCCTGAATGAGATCATAATCGCAACCTGAGATTCCAATGCCACCTTCGTTTTCAGGGCAAATTACGACCAGGGCAGCACGATAGGGATCAACTTCAATAGTTGCGGTTTCACCCTTGCTAAAGGTTCCTAAAATTCTTTCTACCGGATGTAATAGCCTGACTTCGTATGGTATATTTTCTGACAGTCCGATTTCTTCTCCAATTTCTAGGTTCACCTCAGATTGATCCCAGCTCAAATTTCTTAGTGTAATCAAGCGTGTTTTGGAATCTCCTCTTGAGACGGCCTTTTCGCCATATTTTTCATCCGGCAGGTGCATACCATCGACCATAATTTCACCATATTGGCGAGCCAGGTTAAAAATTCTCGCCAATTTGGGATATTCATCATCTCTCAAAAACCAGGGATTTCCGTATAGTTGAGGGGATAGAATCAGCGATCTGTTAAATGCCTGGAGAATTAAATCATCCTCCCAGTAATCTAGGCAAGAAGACAGGCAAACGCCGTGATCTTCGGTTAAACGCATCAATTTGGGCACTGTATTGCGAGCGATTGCTCCGCCCCGATGATGGGGAGCGTTCCTTTTCCAGTTGCCCATGTGTACGTCTATATAGGTTTCAGCACCGCCCCAGAGAAAAGTTGTGGCGTGTTTCTTCGCCTCTTCACTCAAATTTAATCGGTGATTTAAAAAGATTAAATCAGGACTATACTTGCGACATTCATTCATCATTCGCATGAAAGCATCTTGTTTTTCGTCTCGGAGTTGACCCACCACCGCATCGAGTTTCAATAACCTGAACTCGTAATCTTTACACAGGCTCACAATCATGTCGATACGGGCTTGCTCTTCTTCAGGCGTGTCGCCAAATCCATCGGGGCCACCCCAGGTTCCCAAACGTGTACCCATTTCTTTGGCTTTTTTATAGATTGGCTCGAAGCCATTGGGGAACTGAGTTTTAAACTCGACTGATTCTGTGTTTCCATACCAG
>CAYUGX010000093.1:0-14725 GCA_964444375.1 uncultured Porphyromonadaceae bacterium
CCCACGTGAACCTGGTGCATGGCGAACGCTCAGAATTGGCTGAGCTGGCCAGCAATTTGCTTTAAAAACTTTTCCCGATCTTTGCAGCCATGCAAAAAGATGGGAACAAAAAAGTAGCTATCCATACACTCGGTTGCAAGCTGAACTTCTCAGAGTCTTCTGAGATTGGCAGGCAGCTTGAAGCGAATGGTTATGAACGCATCCCATTTGGCCAAGAAGCGGATGTATCATTGATTCATACATGCACCGTTACCGGATCAGCTGATCGAAAGACTCGACAGGCCATTCGCAAAGCCCGTCAGGCTTCCCCGTCTGGAGTAGTTGTAGCCATGGGCTGCTATGCCCAATTACAGGGGAATAAAATCATCGAACTTGAGGGTGTTGACCTGGTACTTGGAAACAAGGAAAAATTCGACCTACTGACCTACCTTGATCAATTCGAAGAAAAACAAAAACCCATTGTTCAGGCCTGCGATATTGATCAGGTTGATCGCTTTTCGGCTGCTCAATCCATTGACGAACGCACGAGAGCTTTCCTAAAGGTACAAGATGGCTGCGACTACAATTGCAGCTACTGCACAATCCCGGCGGCACGAGGTAAAAGCCGTAATCCAAAGATTCAAACGCTCGTTGAACAAACCCAGAATATCCTTTCAAAAGGGATAGCAGAAATTGTCTTAACGGGTGTCAATACCGGAGATTTTGGGAAATCAACCAAGGAGAGATTTATTGATCTGGTGACAGAATTGGATGCTTTAGACGGGAAGCATCGATTCAGGATATCATCAATTGAGCCTAACCTGATCAGTCATGAAGTGATAGACAGGGTTCGTGATTCAAGGCATTTTACCCCTCATTTCCACATCCCATTGCAAGCGGGTTCAGATGAGATACTGAAAAAAATGCGTCGACGCTACCTGAGAGACACTTTCAAAGAACGGGTTGAATATATAAGACAGGTACTGCCAGAAGCAGGGATTGGGGCAGATGTTATTGTAGGATTCCCAGGTGAAACGGATCAGCATTTTGAAGAGGCCAGACAATTCTTGACTGACCTCCCTCTTAGCTATTTGCACGTTTTCACTTACTCCGAAAGGCCAGGAACTCCGGCCACTGAAATCAGGCCCATAGTGCCCAACCGGGTTCGTGATGAACGTTCAGCTATCCTGCATGAATTATCAGATGAAAAAAAGCTGAGCTTCATGAAGCAACAACAAGGCAGTATCCGAGAGGTAATATTTGAAGGAAAAAATCAGGCAGAAATGATGACTGGGTTCACCGATAATTATGTTGAAGTCTGTCATCCTTACCAACCCGAACGAATAAAACAAATCACACCAGTCAAGCTCGTTGAGCCCTTCTCACAGCAATCAATGATCGGAGAAATTGTAAAAACATGAATCTAGAAACCCTCACACAGCAAACCATCTCCCTCAGCAAAGAAGTTGGCCAATTTCTATTGGACAATCTTACGAAGCTTAGCGATGATATGATCGAGTCAAAAGGCCGAATGGATTTCGTCACTGAGATCGATAAAGCCTCGGAAAAACAACTGGTAAAAAGTCTTGAAACCATCCTGCCAGAAGCCGGTTTCATCGCAGAAGAAGGCACCTCCGATCGCAAAGGAGAGCGATACAATTGGATCATTGATCCTCTCGATGGAACCACTAATTATATTCATGGAGTTATTCCATTTTCAATCAGCATTGCCCTGCAAGATCACGACCGATTAGTCATGGGAGTTGTTCTTGATCCAAGCCAGGATGAATGTTTTTATGCCTGGGAAGAAGGTGGAGCTTTTCTCAATGATTCGGCCATTCGAGTGAGTCAAAAAGAGCACTTGGGTCAGGCTCTTGTGGCAACGGGTTTTCCGTATACCGATTTTAGCCTTATTGATCAATATATGGGAGCCATGCGTGATTTCATGACCAAGACCCACGGGTTAAGACGATTGGGCTCAGCAGCCATCGATCTGGCCTATGTCGCCTGTGGCCGCTACGATGCTTTTTTTGAGTACCATCTCAAGCCCTGGGACGTCGCGGCTGGAACCGTTATAATACGTGAGGCAGGCGGAACAGTTTGTGATTTTGTTGGTGGCCAGGGATTCTTATCGAATGAAAATTACGTGGCAACTAATAGTCTGATTCATGATCCATTTATGGGCATTATCAAACAGCATTTTCAGTAGAATCGACCTCAACATCCGGGTTTACAATCCAGCTGCATTTTCTTACCTTTAGGCTTTCTCAGCCATGACAAGCGAGCACGAGGCCATAAACAATCCCATCCGAAAGGAGGAAATAAAGCACTTTAAAGATCTCTTTGAAAAGTATTACGACGGTCTTTTCCGCTACGGCACCTCATTAATCGAAGATCAGGAAACAGCCCGGGGTATGGTTCAGGAAGTCTTTCTCAAACTGTGGGAAAGAAAAGACACCCTACGCCATGAAGAACAGAAATTAAAAGCCTATCTTTTTACTACCCTCCATAACCAGTGCTTAAACCGGATCAGACATCAAAAGGTTATTCAGTCATTTGCGAGTGATCGCTGGCACGAATGGCTTCAATACCGTGATCAGGTTCCAGAATTTAATCCATTCGTACGTGAAGCCCTGGCAGCGGCTATTGAAGAACTCCCCGACCGGGCTCGTGAATGCTTTTGCCTGACTCAGCTCGATGGATTGAGTCATAAAGCGGTGGCCAAAACACTGGGATTAAGTGAGAAAACAATTGAGAACCAGGTGCGTATCGCTCGCAAAAAACTTCGCAAAAAACTATCTGCCTACTACAAGTAAATTTCTTTTGGGGGATTTTGAGGTTCAGGGTGTCTTACTGATACAACGCGCCAATGACCATGAAAAATGATGTATTAATAATCCGACACCTGAGTCAGCAAAGTAATGCAGAAGAAAAGAAGAAGATAAAGTCTTTGCTGCAAGAAGATGCTGATTTTCGGGCCAGATATGACCAATTAGAAGCCAACTGGAATACTGAATCCAGTGCTGAACTTGAGCATCAGCGTAATGAGGACTGGCTCAGACTCCAGAACCAGATTAATGAACCGCAGGCCTCTCAGTCGGTGAATAAGAAAGCTACTCCAACGCTTCGATGGGCTGTTGCTGTTGCTGCAGTTCTACTTCTTTCTTTTGGACTAATGCAGATCTTCACCGCAAATCGAAATTATACGGTTTACAAAGGCATTCATGATGAACCCATGGCCTATCTCCTGCCGGATGGGAGTGAAATTTATCTTCACAAAGGAGCCAAACTGAAGTTTCCGAAGGATTTTAGTGTAGAAAACCGCGTTGTTGATCTCGTGGGTGAAGGCTATTTTAATGTGAAAGCCGATCCGACGAGTCCGTTTACGGTGCATACCGCCGATGCCAGTGTTCGAGTAACTGGAACAGCCTTCAGGATTGAAGCACCGCAAAATCAGGAAGAGATTGCCGTGTTAGTTCGATCAGGTAAAGTACTCTTTTACAATAGCGAAGAATTAACTGAAGAGTCATTTAGGGTTGACTTGAGACCCGGAGATATTGCAACCTATAATCTCAAGCTCAACCAGTTATTTAAAAAGCACGATAAGAATTATAAAGAATTACAGTGGAATTAAACACAGATATTCATCAATTAAAAACCCAAGCCATGAAGAAAATTATCTTAACCCTGGCTACCCTTTCCTTCCTAGTACTCAGCGGGCTGCAAGCCCAGAACTTACAGGCATTATTCCATCATGCAAGCTTTTTCTCTCCGTCAGAAGGTCCATTTGTTGAAACCTACCTGAGAATTTTTGGTCCCTCAGCCGAATACAAATCCATTGAGAATGGTAAATTTCAGGCATCGCTCGAAGTAACAATCTTGTTTAAACAAGATGAAAAGATTCAAAATTTCAGAAAGTACAATCTGCTAAGCGAAGAAGTTGCTGACACGAGCAAATCAATTCCCAACTTTCTTGATCAGCAAAGAATCCCACTTCCATTCGGTATTTATCAGTTAGAACTGCTACTAAAAGACAACAATAGCGAGAACGAAGCGGTTGAGCATGCTTCAATGATCTCACTTGAATACGATGAACAGAAGCTCAGATATTCTGATTTTCAGTTTGTGGAGTCATTCACTCCGGTTAACGAGGAGAGTATTTTAACTAAAAGTGGATATGACCTTTTACCCTATGTAGGCGATTTCTTCCCAAGTGAGGTAGAGCAGCTTACCTTTTATAATGAATTGTACAATTTGGATAAGCAATTAGGACAAGAAGCAGATTTCCTATTTCGCTATTATCTTGAGTCGTTTGAAACTACTATTTCACTATCTGACTACACACGTTTTCAACGACAAAAGGCCAGTCCGGTAAATGTTCTCATGGCCACTATTCCCATTGCTGATTTACCCAGCGGTAATTATAATCTCGTAGTGGAAGCCCGCGATCGAAATAATGAAGAATTGCTCGTCAACAAAATATTCTTCCAGCGACACAATCCCGGCACGCAAATCGATTTTGATGATGTGGGCTCAGTTGATATTACAGCGACTTTTGCCGAAAAGATTACCGATCCAGATTCTGTTCGTTTTTATGTCGCCAGCATAGCCCCTGTCGCTAACTCGCTGGAAAAACAATTTGCGCGGAATGTGGTGAATTCAAATGATATCAAAAAAATGCAGCAATTCCTGTACTCATTCTGGAAAACGCGCAACGAAAATTTCCCTGAAGCTGAATTTAATCGTTACAAGCAAGAAGTACTAAAAGTGGAAGACAGCTACAAAACCCGCATTAAACATGGTTTTGAAACAGACATGGGACGGGTTTGGTTGAAATATGGTCCACCGAATGACTCAGATTTCTCTGATCATGAGCCCAATTCCTATCCCTATGTATTGTGGCATTATTATACGCTTTCAGGAGACCAGTCGAATAAGCGCTTCATTTTTTACAACCCACACCTGGTCGGCACAGAGTACTTTCTGTTGCACTCCGACGCCCGTGGCGAAATTTACAATCCATATTGGCGCATCGACTTAAAAGGACGTAATTCTGCGGTGACCCGATATGATGAATTCGACACAGATCCAACCTGGGGTTCAAGAGTGAATGAAATGATAATAAAATAAGCAGCACAACCCGCATGCACAAGCTTTGGGCTGTCTTGATTTATGGAATCCTATGGCTGATCAGTTGGCCTTCACTCGCTATACTGTATCCCATTGCCCGATTGATAAGCTATGTGCTCAAAACTGTGCTTCACTACCGCCAGGATGTTATTCGAACAAATCTTCAGCAATCCTTTCCTGAGAAATCGGGAAAGGATTTACTACAGATTGAAAAAGCCTATTATCATTGGCTCGGACAATTAATAATCGAGTCTATCAAGGTCATTCACCTGTCATCACGACGTCTGCAAAATAGGGTCAGTCTATTAAACCCAAGCTTGTTGACTGAACTCCAACAAAAACAGCAAGATTTTATTTTGTTGGCCGGGCATACGGGCAACTGGGAATGGTCGCCCGGGGCGATTTGTCCTTACGGATTCGATATGCTAGGGGTATATAAACCCCAACGAAACAAATCCATTGACTACCTCACCTATTTAATCCGTAAAAAGAAAGACGTTCTACCCATTCCCATGAAAGGCACCTTGCGTGTGCTGCTTGAAAATCAACACCATCCCCGTCCTCGGGCACTTCTTCTTTTGGCCGACCAAATTCCGGCTAAAAACGACATCAACCATTGGAATACCTTCTTAAAGCGGGAAACCGGATGGTTCGATGGTCCAGAGAAATTGGCTCAACGGTTCAACCTGCCTGTTCTTTACCTTAAAATGTCGCGAATTAAATCGGGAAATTACCAATGCGAGCTCATTCCCCTGTCAGATACCAATAGTTCACTTGCCCCAGGAGAAATAATGAACTTCTACAGCCATGCCCTCGAATCCAACATCAACGATCAACCACCCTATTGGTTGTGGTCTCACCGACGATGGAAGCACGCACGGGACCTGTAGGGGCACCAGACTTGCCCCCGTCATCGTGACATTCTGGAAATCCAGTTATCCGGTTATCCGGTTATCCAGTTAACCAGTTAATCAGTTAATCAGTTAACCAGTTAATCAGTTAATCAGTTAATCAGTTAATCAGTTAATCAGTTGACCAGTTAACCAGTTGACCAGTTAACCAGTTAATCAGTTAACCAGTGATCCAGTTGTCAAGTTGTTAAAGGAACAGGGAATTGAATTTTTTTTCACCTTGAAGGAAGTAGCTTAGTACGATGCTTTTATTTATCCTGCCTTGAAGAGTCTTGGGATACGTTTGGTTTGCTTTTCGCTTTTTTCTGAGTAGTTTGAAGGAGGTATAAAACTTGAAGTGGGCACGTAAAACCGCTGCCATATACTTTGGTTTTCCGGTAAGCAGATACATCACGCCAGCCAGACCATCTAATAATAAGCGAACAATTAATACCCGACCTAACTCATTGGGAGGGAGGTTTTTGAAAAGCAGAAATAGATTGTTTCTGTAATTCAGAAATAGCTTGTTGCTTGATTCATTTGCCAGTGTTCCTCCACCAAGATGATAGACTACAGACTCTGGATTAACCAGCATGGTATAACCCAATCGCTGCATGCGCCAGCAGAGGTCTATTTCTTCCATGTGCAGGTAGAAATCATCGTCAAAGCCACCCGCCTGAAGAAAAACTGATCGCCTCACCAGCATGCAGGCTCCAGTTGTCCAAAAAACCGGTATGGTGGTGTTATACTGACCTTCATCCGGCTCTACTGAATCAAATATCCTGCCCCGGCAGAAAGGGTAACCATAGTGATCAATAAAGCCTCCAGCAGCTCCTGCATATTCGAAACGATCAGGATCTGAGATTGACCTGATTTTGGGCATTACAGCTGCCACTTGCTGATCGCTCATTGATGCCATCAAGGGTTGAAACCAACCTTCAGGCGCTTCAACATCCGAATTCAACAACAGGATGAATTCATGTTCACATTGCTCAATCGCCCGGTTATATCCACCTGCAAAACCGTAATTTTTATCGAGAGCCAATATACTTACCTGCGGGTACTGTTTCTCTAACCAAACTATTGAATCATCTGTGCTTGCATTGTCGGCAACTATCACTTCAGCCTGATCGAGAGGCGTGTTGGTCACTAGGGAAGGCAGATATTTTTGCAGGAAATCGTGTCCATTCCAATTCAGTACAATTATTGCCGTATTTGCCATAATGCGAAATTACAGAACAGATACTAATTCTTCTAAACGATTCCCTCTTGATCCTTTGAGTAAAATGAGAAAGCCTGACAAGGGATGATCAGACAGGAATGACTTAAGCTCTTGCACATCAGCAAAAAAGCGCTGTCCGGTCTCCTGGGCAACCTTAGCAAAACAAGCCCCAACCAGATAGGTATCGGCTTGCATTTCCGTTGCGCGATGAGCTATTTGATCGTGTGCTTCACTCGAATGAGTACCCAATTCAAGCATCTGACCCAAAATAAGTACCTTTTTTGCAGATCCTATATGAGCGAAATTATCAAGTGCCAGATTCATACTTACCGGATTGGCATTATATGCGTCCATAATGACCTGATTTGCCTCGGTGCTTATGAATTGTGATCGATTCATACCCGGTTCATACGCAGAAATGGCCCGGCAGGCTTCCTCGGGTTCAACATCGAAATGTTTCCCAATGGTTAGCGCTGCCAGCACGTTGGGCAGGTTATATGCGCCCACAAGTTGGGTAGTCAAGGAATGGGATTTAGAATCACCCAGGTCATCTGTAATAGCTGAGAGGAAGAAGTTGATCGCCTGGTTGGCATTCGGGTGATCTGAGTGGCTTGATTTATGGCTGGCCAGTTGACCCCGAATGTAGGGTGTACTGGTCAGGTTGCGGTTTAGTTCGACAAGGAGTGGGTCTTCAGAATTATAGAAAATCACGCCCCTATTTTCAGTTAGTGACCGGTAAAGCTCAGTTTTTGTGCCAATAACTCCTTCCAATGATCCGAATCCTTCAAGGTGAGCAGCTCCGATATTTGTAATTAATCCATGCGTTGGCTGCGCAATAGAACACAAAAACTCAATCTCACCCGGGTGGTTGGCACCCATCTCAATCACCAGAATTTCATGCTCAGACTGAGTAGCCAGGATGGTAAGCGGAACGCCGATGTGGTTATTGAAATTACCCTGGGTGTAATTGATTCGAAAACGAGTCTCCAGAACAGCAGCAATCAATTCTTTGGTGGTGGTCTTCCCATTTGTACCAGTGAGGCCTACTACCGGAATATTCAATTTATCTCGGTGGTATCTGGCCAAATCCTGTAAAAAAAGTAAGCTATTCCCAACCAGTATATAACGATCATCAAGCGCATATTCAACCTCATCCACAATGGCCCCAATACAGCCCGCCTCAAGTGCCTTTTTGGCGTAGCGATTCCCATTGAAATTATCGCCCTTAAGAGCTAAAAAAAAGGAGCCGGGCTTTGCTGCCCGGCTATCTGTACATATAATGGGATTGGCTAAAAACCTTTTGTAGAAATCGTCAACCGCAGTCATCTATCTACCACTTTCTCGCCCCAATCTAGACATGGCACACCTGAACCCGAGATCGTCACTCGACTCACGTTCATCTTTATAGCGACGCGTGCCTGGTACCAACCAGTATGCACGGTCTCGCCATGATCCACCCTTGAAGACACGAGCATTATCAGATATTCGAGTGGTAATGCCTTCTCTGTTCTCATCACCCTGGAAGTACATCCGGGAGGTAGTTGCAGCGGGATCAACTTCACCTTGCTTGTTAAATTCAAGGCTTGATTCAATATCACCGTCTTTGAAATTCCGCAAATCAGATCGCTTATAATTCGACCGGTTCAGGTTTTCCTCTGCAGTCATCATCCGAACCGGGATGCGACCAAGGGAGTCCTTTTCGGCCATATTGCCATCGGCATCACGTTCTTTTACTGTATATACATTACCCCGGTAAGGTCTGAATTCATCAACATCCTGGAATGACAAGGGGCGATATACGTCAAGAACCCACTCATTCACATTTCCCGCCATATCATACAGGCCATAATCGTTTGGCCAGTAAGACCGCACCGGTGAAGTAATTCCATGTCCATCATTCAACGAACCAGAAACACCCATGTAGTCTCCACGTCCACGTGCATAGTTGGCCATGATCAGTCCCATATTCCGTTTCTCATCATTGCGGGTGTAATTACCGCGCCAGGGGTACATTCTCCTGTTCTCGATGGTTTCTTCTTCAGCTTTCATACCCAATGCAGCGAATTCCCATTCAGCTTCTGTAGGTAGGCGATATTTCGGTAAGAAATAGCCATCTTCCATGCGCACATGACGAGTTTCCTGGTTCGGATCAGCATCCGGCAGGTTTTGACGGATTACACCTTCGTACTGACCAGCCAAATAAGCATCGGTATTAAAATTATTCGCGCCTCTTTGGTTAGGATCCTCTTCAAGAATCCCTTGACTAATCAATATCATTTCATTGACCCGGTCGGTTCGCCAATCGCAATAGCGTGTGGCCTGAATCCAACTCACACCCACTACCGGATAATCATTGTATGCCGGGTGGCGCAAATAATAATCAACCATTGGCTCGTTGTACGCTAGCTCATCACGCCAGACAAGTGTATCCGGCAGGGCCTGTACATAAACCTGAGGATAATCAACAAAAACTCGTTTGAGCCAATACAGATACTCACGGTAATCATTATTGGTTACCTCAGTTTCATCCATATAAAACGAAGGTATGGTTACGCGTCGTGGTACATTATTCCAATCGTACCGGATGTCATCAGAGATCCGACCCATGGTGAAAGTTCCACCTTCAATAAAGACGAGTCCCGGACCAGTTTCCTGATTATAATCTGCTATATACTCATACCCGCCAAGATCACTGTCATTGTAAGTCCAACCCGTTTTGGCTGATTTTCTTCCCGAATTACAGGAAGTTGTTGATAACAGAAATCCTACTCCTAAAATTGCTATAACAAACAGTCTGATTTTCATGACTATTCAATCGGTTAAATTCAATCTACAAACATAACTAAAAAATGCCAGCCTTATTGTCTGCCAGCTCTCAAAACCGCGCTGAAATTATAAAAAATCCAGCTTCAGCATTCTAGTTAACGTGTTGAGTTACCAGATTATTTTTCACAGTTGGCTTGTTTATAAAAAAGCTGTTAAAGTAACCCGGTCTGACAATTTGCCGGTAAATCATGCGTTTTTGAACCGTAAATCACGGCAAGATTTGTTTTATTTGCACCAGGTATCCGTTTAACCTCATGAACCAAAGTCAAAAAATACGTTCCCTTTTGAAGCCTGTTTGGCTACTCACATTCCTGTGCATGTCTGTGTTAACTCATGCCCAGGAGGTCATTTCACCCCGTACTATCAAATGGCAAGCTCCCAGGCAATATACTCCACAAGATTACCTGAATAATGGCGAAGCGGTCAGCTTACTAAGCTTCGACCAGGCCATTTATACAACCCAAAGTCAACACTTGCCGGTTTATTCAGAACGGATTCCGTTGGCTGGTCAAAAGCAAGGCAGACCACTGATCACCTTAACGAATGTGACCTATTCAGAGCTACCGCAAGCTGAACAGTCTTTGATCCGCCAATCTTTACCTGAAGATATTGAGGTTAATGCCTGGAAACAGATTGAACGGCATACGACTTTTGTCAGATATGAGTTCATGCCAATCCGAAAAAATCCGGGTAATGGCCAAATTGAGCGAGTGACTGGCTTTACTCCCAAACTCAATTGGGATCAAGAAGTAGACTCCACACGAGTAAAATCAAGTACCGGAACAACCTTTTCCAACCAGTCAATTTTGAGCAGTGGAAATTGGTTCAAGGTTGCAGTGAACCAATCTGGTATTCATAAAATCACCTACGATCAACTCATCCAGATGGGCTTTGAAAACCCTGACCAAATCAGAGTGTATGGAAATGGGGGCAAGCAATTGCCCTTCGACTCTTCTTTGCCTCGTGAGGATGATCTGATCCAGAACCCAGTATACATATATAAGGGCAATGACGGCGTTTTTAATAGCGGAGATTACTTTCTCTTTTACGCAAAAGGCCCCATACACTGGACGTATAGCAGCAATCACAATATGTTCGTTCACCGCCTGCATCAGTTTTCTGATTTATCTTATTATTTCCTATCGGATAATGCAGGTGCGTTTAAACAATTGAATACCGCCTCAGCCATCAATGCACCAGCCGACCAGCAGAGTAGCAGCTATGATTTCTATCTGCATCGGGAAAAGGATTCATTGAATCTTCTTAAATCTGGCCGCCAATGGTGCTGGAGGCATTTTTCGCAGGAGCTGACCTGGGGATTTTCTCTTCAAATCGATAACAAAATAGCTGAAGAGCCCATTCATCTGCTCTCTTCACTCTGGGTTCGTTCATCGAAAAGAAGCCCGGCCAGCAAATTCATCATCAACCTAGATGAGACAGCTGTGGGCACAGTAGACTTTCCCGGAGTCAATACCAGCAATTATGAGGCCCTGTTTGCCTCGGCACTCACCCGGAAAATCGAGATTGAGACTGCGAAAAGTGAATTTAAACTCGACTATTACTTTGCACGCAGTAACCCCGCCGCTCAAGCCTGGCTTGATTATTTCGACATTAACACCCGAAGTCAGTTGCGCTACCAGAACAGACCAATGACTTTCAGGGATCTTCGAACAGTAAAAGACCAGAGCATCACCGAGTTTAGTGTAACCAATGCACGAAATGGACTATTTCTTTGGGACGTAAGCACGCTAGATCAGGTTCAGGCAATTCCGCACACGCTTGCCGGATCGGTGTTGCGGTTTAAAGTAACAACCGATGAGCTCCGCGAATTCATTTTATTCAACCCCATAGACGAAAGTATTCCCACGGTCATCAGTGAAGGTGGCGCAACCGGGCCTGTAGCCAATCAGAATCTACACGGCTTGACTACGCCTGAGATGGTGATCCTCGTTCAGGACGACCTCCGTGAATATGCTGAAGAACTGGCTCTCCATCATCAACAATATGACCAGATTGAATCACTGGTCATTTCACCAGAATTGATCTATAACGAATTTAGTTCAGGCATACCGGATGTCACAGCCATTCGCGATTTTTTGCAAATGTTTTATTCAAGACGGGGTGAGACAATCAAAGACTTAAAATATTTACTCCTTTTCGGTGATGGATCATTCGACAACAGAAAAGCCATCGATGATCCTTCATTTTCTTCTTGTCTGCCGACCTACCAATCGCATGAATCTCTGTACCCAACCCGGTCATATGTTACTGATGATTTTTTCGGTTTGCTTGATACAGGTGAGATGCTTGAAACCGGGTTGATGGACATTGGTATCGGTCGATTTCCGGTACGTTCAGCTATTGAGGCGGAGATCATTCTTGAAAAAGTGAAGCATTACAACTCGTCTGAAACGATAGGTGACTGGCGAAACTTGATATGCTTCATTGGTGATGATGAAGATGGGAATGCCCACATGCGTGATGCAAACACACTGGCTGAAATCATTGATCAGAATTATCCCGAATTTAATCTCGATAAGATATTTCTTGATGCCTACCAGCAGATTGTCACCGCCACAGGTGAAACCTATCCCGAAGTAAACCGGGCCATTAACGATAGAATAAAAAAAGGTGCTTTGATCATGAACTACCTGGGACACGGCAGCGAGGTAGGACTGGCGCATGAAGATATTCTCACCGTCAGTGACATCCGTTCTTGGGATAATGCAGATAAGCTTCCGCTTTTCATGACAGCCACCTGTGAGTTCAGTCGGTTCGATGATACGAGCCCATCAGCCGGAGAATGGGTTCTGTTGAACCCTCAAGGAGGGGGAATTGGTCTGTTCACCACTACCCGCCTGGTTTACTCATCTCCCAATTTCAGGCTTAACCGCGAGTTTTATGAATATGCTTTTGAAAAGAAGAACGGCAGAAAATACCGCTTCGGTGATATCATCCGCCTCACAAAAAATGCCGTTGGAAGTGAATTGAACAAACTGAATTTTGCCCTGCTGGGTGACCCGGCATTGTCGCTAAACTATCCTGAATTGAAAATTGTGATGACCCATGTCAACGATGAATTGGTAAGCAATTTCAACGATACCCTTAAGGCACTGAGTGAAGTCAGGGTGGGCGGGTACGTGGCCCGTGACGATGGCAGCCTGATTGAAGATTATCAGGGCGTTGTTTATCCTACTGTTTTCGATAAAGAAGTTATTTATACCAACCTGAGTAATGACGGTGGCCCCATTATGGAGTTCACGCTCCAGAAAAATATTCTGTTCAAAGGCAAATCGAGTGTAAGCGATGGAAGATTCAACTTTAACTTTCTCATGCCGAAAGACATTGGTTACAACGTGGGTAAGGGAAAATTCAGTTTTTACGGAAGTGATGGCACCCAGGATGGAAGTGGTGTAAACCTGGGCATTCTGATTGGCGGCAGCAGTGACTCGACCTACACCGACAAAGTGGGTCCGACAATAAGGCTGTTCATGAATGATACCACCTTTGCCTATGGTGGGATTACCAATGAGAATCCGGTTTTCCTTGCGAAAGTAAGAGATGAACAGGGTATCAACACCACCGGAAATGGAATTGGCCATGACATTACCGCGATCATTGACGATAATAAGCAGGATGTACTAGTATTGAATGATTATTACGAATCAGACCTCGATAGTTATCAGGCCGGGACCATTCGCTATCCGATTAATGAACTTGAACCCGGCTCCCACACATTGAAGCTGAAAGTTTGGGATAACCTGAACAATTCATCCGAATCTGAAATCCGTTTTGAAGTGCACGCTGAATCTCAAGTTCAACTGAAAAATTTACTCAATTACCCCAATCCTTTCACCACCCATACTGATTTTTATTTTGAGCACAATTATGGGGGCCAGGACATGGATGTTCAGGTTCAGGTTTTCACTGTAAGCGGACGCCTGGTAAAGTCATTTAACTATCTGACAGCCACAGGAAATCCGGCTGAGGCAGGGCGTTTCAGAGTGGGCCCGATCACCTGGGATGGTCTTGATGATTTTGGTGACCGGATCGGTCGAGGAACCTACATTTACCGGGTCAAAATAAGAACCCCCAACGGCATCACTAAAGAAGCCTTTCAGAAATTGGTTAAACTTTGATCGAAATCGAGACAATAATTAAGCTATTGAGCTGTTATCATTGTATTCGATAAGCAATAATAACTCAGTAATAATCCCTATATTTGTCGCTGATTTAAATGGCACTGAATATGAGACGATTGTCACAAGTAGTAACGTTTTCACTACTACTATTTTTCACTGGTGGTCCTGTTTTTAGCCAGATCACAACCGGAGAAGTAACCGGAGAGGTAAACACCATTACTTCAGCTGTTCCGTTTTTAACAATTTCTCCAGATTCCAGATCTGGCGCCATGGGCGATGCTGGTGTAGCCTTATCTCCTGATGCAAACAGCATGCATTGGAACCCGGCTAAATACGCGTTTGCCCCAAATGACATGGGCTTTGCAGTATCGTATACACCCTGGTTAAGGGAATTAATCCCAGACATAAACCTGGCTTATCTTTCAGGATATAAACGACTTGATCAGGATCAGGTCATCGGTTTTTCCCTGTTGTATTTTTCACTCGGAAATATCGTGTTCACCGACGTAGTGGGTAATACCAGTGGCCAATTTAAT
>CAYUGX010000094.1:0-14695 GCA_964444375.1 uncultured Porphyromonadaceae bacterium
GGCCGGGAAACCCACTCCGCCCAACTCACCGGCTATTGCCAGCAAGGGTTGACTCAAGCCGGTGGCAAATCTAGAAGCTTCCGCGGCGTCGTATTTTTCATGGGGTTTGATCGCATACCGGAATTCTACCGGGCCTTCCTGGTACTGACGGTAATTGGTTCCCCAGTGATTGTTCATCACCCATGAATAGAAAGCCTGGGTAGGCTCAACCTGCTTGCGCCATACCGAGGGATTGGTTTGTGATCCGAGCAGATTGGCCGAGAGTTCTCCAACCTCTATCAGCGGAGCATCTAGACTCACCCAGGTTACACCGTGCTGTTCATTTGAAATATCCACATAACGTCCAACAGTAAACCAGTTTTTACACCCCGATGGCAGCTGGTCTTTCCAGGGAATCATTTCACCCAGTGGGAGGTCTAGTCGCATAACCCCATCCGGCAGGTGAAAGGGAAAAGCCAGATTAACACTCTCCTTGTTTTCATTCTGAGCTTCGGGCCAAAAGCGCAATTGTTTGGGCGCTGGGGCTCGTTTTTTATCAATGGTGTTGACGACTTCAACAAAATTCTGATCGCCGATGATGCTCACCTCACGGATGAGTTTATGCGCACCCGGAGCATCCGAACGAATCTCGAGGGATTTAACAATTGGTCCGTTTTCTTTTACCCGGATCGAAATAGCCCCCTGGGTTTCTGCAGCAGATCCATCGCTGCCTTCGAAAAACAAATAGGCATTGAATCCATGTGGGTGCCTGGCATCGACAAAATTGTAATCGGTTGGACCCAGGTAACTGATGTTTCCACTCATGGGATCAACATGAACCATGACTTTTTCGTTTCTGAGCATCCCGGCAACCACCCACGAAGCTTCTTGAGCCTCTTTCTTTCGACGAACCAATTTATAGGTTTTAGACGCAAATGCCGGAATATGCTCAGCATAAAAAACCAGTGACGAATCACTCAACAGCTGAACCGGTGAAACCAATCCACTCTCATCTTTGAGACCAGCAATCTTATCCTTTCCCCATTTCAAGCGACTCATAACTTCATCATCCAGTGTAACCAACCCCGACCGCTCCCAAGAACAAGTATTAACCACCGAGATTCGCCTCTCACCTCTCGTCTCTCGCCTCTCACCTTTCGCCTCTCGCCTTCCCGATAAATCGGGATCTACGCTTCGCTTCGACTCGCCTTTCGCCTCTCTCAATAACTTCCTGCTTGCTTCGTCTGCAGCCTCGGCATAGCCTTTCTTGATCTCCCATTGATCCTGACTAAAAGGATGATCTGGATCCGATACCGAGCACCAGGCTCCCCAGGTGTGTTCTGAATACAAAAGCACGTTACGCCAGGCCGCTGTAAATTCTTCAACCGGATAACCTTCGGGATCGAACAAGGCGAAGAGTGCTTGGGCCTGGGATAAACGATCAGAGCTATTCCGGTTCAGAGCCGTTTCTAGAGCCGAAGAACCGGCTCCGTCTTCCCAATAGGGGGTCCAATCGCCCGACACTTCAGGCAGCTGATCTCCGTAACGGGCTTCGAAAGCACCAAAAGCTTCTGATGTGGATGAGATGACAAACTTGGGCCAGGCAAAGCGTTCGTTCCAGTCTTTGACGAATTCACAGATGATCGGATCAGGTACTGCATTGTCACCATGTCCCGCCCAGCGCATGTAAGCAATTTCGTAGGGGAAACCCGACTCATCCAACTGCTTGAGGTAATTGTGGACGGTTCGGTCATTCAGTTGATTGATCAGGTGAGACAGGGCATAACCCCGGTAGGGTATCCACACCAATACTTTATCATTTCCTGAGGGTCCAACCCAATAGAAAGGCTTATTCTCCCAGACTTCAAGAATGTCACCAATTCGATCGAAATAGTTTGGGGCTACGCTGAAATATCTGATGCCGGCCTGGGCCATGGCTGTAACCGTTCCCCAGGTGTAACCCGGCACATCTGAAATCATGGCGGCGTCAATGGAGACTCCACTTAGAGATTCCATTTCTTTGGCAAAAGCAAAGAGTCGCAGTAGTTCTTCTGGACGGCATAAGCCGGTTAATTCATTCAAATACAAGCCATTTAGTGAGACCTGTCCCTCTTTAACGGCTTCAACAAAATCAGCGCGTTGATTTTCGTTCATGCGTTGCAAGTACAAATCAGCTGCCCAGCCTACTTCAACATTCCAAACAAACTTTGATCCCTCAGGATATCCCCAGGTTCGTTTAGCTTCAGCCATACCGGTTACCAGATTCTGAACCTGTTTGTCTTCAATGTGAGTCTGTACTTCTGTGTAGCCAATATCAGTGTGGGAGTGGGGAAGAATATAAATCGTTCGCTTGGTAATCGGATTAATCTCCACTGTTTTTTGCCAAATAATCCCAGTTTCACCAGTCAGACTGAGCGCTACTGATTGAGGTCCATGCTCAGGCTGCTCAACAAGTAAAGAGAAGTTGTTTTGTCCGTTTCTGAGCTCAATGGGTATGGGATCATTCTCAATGGCCAGCAAAGTTGCAGATTGCGGTTCACCCGAATACAAGAATTGGACATTGATCTGTTGGAATAAGCTATTGTTGTGCTCAATCAGACCTTTCTCAATAACTAGATTGGTGAGTGCTAAAAACTGGTCCATGTCCTGCAGCGACCAATTTGTATTAGTCTGCAAACGAATAGCATCAAATAAACACCAGCTTCCTTTTACATTGGCCAATTTAATCAGATTGGTCCCATCAATGAGTAAGGAGTCAGGGAACTCCAAAACCATCTGAAACGGTTTGCCTTTCTCAGGCGATCCCATAATCGATACATCCCCGGCCCCATGCGGCAATTGCTCTCTATACCTTATCCCATTAATATCAATTTCCAACATAGGCGGCCCCGAACCATGCATATCCACGAAATCAACCATCAACTTTGCTCCTTGCCTCCCGCCTGTCGCCTCTCGTCTCTCAAGCTCAAACACCAACGATGCAGTATGCTCATGTCCACCGGCCCACTGATCATTCGGCCCGGGCAGTACGTAGGGCCATTCTAAGCTGGGATCTGATCGACCCACCAAGAACAGGGGATCCGCTCTGTATTGATCGTACTGGTCAGGGGCAAGTGCGAATTCAACAAAGTCCTCATCCGGTAGGCCAATTGAGAATAGCGTTTTGAGTTCTTGAGCAGGAGATATTTGTGTGATGAGACAGAGGCCAAGAAGTAGATTAGTTTTTAAGTGCATAGTCTACGGCTTTTTGAGCGTGAATGCTTGTGGTGTCAAAGATCGGAACAGCGACATCATTTTGCTTAACCAATAGCGGTATCTCAGTGCATCCCAGTATAATTCCCTGAGCACCTTGGTCAATTAGTTTTTCTATGATATGGGTGTAGATCTTTTTACTTTCCTTTCGGATCGAGCCCAGACAGAGTTCATGGTAGATGATCCTATGAATTTCATCCATATCGCTTTGTGAAGGAGTAATCACTTCAATTCCATGTTTTTCCTGAAGGCGACCTTTGTAAAAATCCTGTTCCATTGTGAATCGAGTACCCAGCAGGGCGACGGTTTCAATTCTCTCCTCACGGATGGCTCTAGCAGTAGCATCAGCGATATGCAATAAGGGGATATGGGTATTTTCTTCAATAGCAGGCGCCATTTTATGCATGGTGTTGGTGCAAATGATGATGAATTCTGCGCCGCCTTTTTCCAGGTTTTTGGCTACCCTGACCATTTCGTTGGTGAGCTCTTCCCATTTATTGTCATGCTGCAACTCAGCGATGGGACCAAAATCAACCGAATGCATCAGGCATTGGGCAGAATGCAATCCGCCCAATTGTTTCTTAACTTCTTCGTTTAGGATGCGGTAGTATTCTAGCGATGATTCCCAGCTCATCCCCCCGATCATTCCAATTGTTTTCATGTTATTCGCCGATGGCTATCAGGTAATGTTGGGTTCTGAAATAAATGGTGTTCTGATCAAGTGCAGGGGTAGCCATAATGAGATCACCCATGGCATTCTTTGACAGGAGTTTGTACTCGGGACCTGCCTGAATGACATACACACTTCCATATTCTGAACTGAAGTACACCTTCCCGTCTGCAGCCACGCCCGAGGCTGTAAAAGCTTCGCGCCCAATTGTTTGCTTGTAGGCAACTTCGCCGGTTAATGCCTTGAAAACAGTTAATGCACCATTCCCTCGCAGGTTATACAAGTAATCACCATAAATCAGCGGTGTTTGCATGTAAGCCCCTCCGCGTTTTATTGACCACACTATGTGCTCATTACTCAGTTCTTCCTCTCCCAGGGTGATGTCACCAGTCGCAGTGGGTTTTACCACATAAATGGGCGACCAGCGACCGTGGGCATTATTGATAAAGAAATGATCATGGGCAACAACGGGTGTGGTGGAAGGTGCATCCCCTCCCCAGCTCATTTTCCAGATTTCCTCACCATTTTCAACACTGTATCCACCCATGTGCTTCCAGCCATTCACAATGGCCTGAACGGGCTCACGATTATCATAAATGGTGGGTGATCCCCAACTAGCAATCTCATCTCGATTGCTGCGCCAGATTTCTTCACCTGATTCAATATTGAAGGCAGCAATAAAACTCTGTTCTACGACATCGCATTGCAAAATGACACGATCTTTGTAAATAACAGGAGACCCGGCCATCCCCCATTCAATTTCAGGATCAGTATAGGGACCCGCGTTTAACCGGCCAAGATCCTTCTTCCAGAGTAACTCACCATCAAGATCGTAACAAAACAAGCCCTCTGATCCGAAAAAAACCACTAAATGTTTACCATCGGTTGCCGGGGTAGGATTCGCATGTGATGATTTGGTGTGTCGTTTGGTGATCGGAATGCCTTTGTGGGCGAGCTCTTCCCAGATAACCGCTCCTGTGTGTTTGTTCAGGCAATACACTCTAAATTCATGAACCGAAACATCCGGATCCTCAGCAATATCTCCGTACAATCCAACTTTCAAACCGTCACTGCCAGATGCACTAACAGCTGTGGTTACAAACAGCTTATCTTCCCATATAACCGGACAAGAATGTCCCAAACCCGGAATCTCGGTTTTCCATTTCACACCCTTGTTTTTTACAACATCCCACTTTACCGGGACATTGGCATTATCCAAATAGCCGATGGCTCGTTCACCACGAAATTGTGGCCAGTTTTGGCTAAACAGGTCAGTCGACGATATGCACAAGGAACAAATAATAAGCAGGAAAATGGAGGTAAACTTTATTGATTGGTTCATCTAACTTTTTTCTTTAAAACTAGACAACAATGACAACAATGCCAACTGGACAACCGGCCAACCGGCCAACTGGCCAACCGGCCAACTGGCAACCGGCCAACCGGCCAACTGGCCAACCGGCCAACCGGCCAACCGGCCAACCGGCCAACTGGCCAACTGGCCAACCGCCAACTTGCTAACTTGCAAACAATCCCTATTTTTACAAAAAAGCATACTCATTTCACACAATTTTACCATGAACAGCAAAAACATCACCCTAATTCTCTTTCTAGCCGTTTATCTTCTCCCTTCTGCCTTAGTGGCCCAACACTGGAACCAGTACAGAGGACCCGCTTCTTCTGGCGTATTCGATGGAGCTAACCTCCCCGACTCCTGGGATGGAAACGCAAAAGAGAATGTATTGTGGGAAAGCGCCCTGCCCGGCATGGGCTTGTCATCACCCGTAATCTGGGAAAACAAGCTCTTTGTGACCACAGCTGTGAGCAATGATGACGAGGCAGGTCTCAAACCGGGTCTGTATGGAGACATTGCACCGGTAGCCGATTCTTCTGAGCACCAGTGGATGGTTATTTGCCTGGATACCGAAAGCGGTGAAGTGCTCTGGAAGCAAACAGCGTACACTGGTATTCCAAAACAAAAAAGACACCCCATGTCGTCACACGCCAGTGCAACGATGGCTACCGACGGGGAATTTGCAGTGGCTTTCTTCGGATCAGAAGGATTGTATTGCTACGACATGGCAGGTGAACTGCAATGGAAAAAAGATTTTGGTGTACTGCGATCGGTATTTTACGTCGCAGAATTCGCCGAGTGGGAATGGGCCAGTTCACCCATCCTGTACGATGGTGTGGTATTGGTTCAGGTGGATGTGATGGATCAATCATTTGTGGCCGCTTTCGAGGCTGCATCCGGTAGGGAATTATGGAGAACAAACCGAGATGAAATACCCGGATGGTGTACGCCTAATGTGTATAAGAATGAGGGAAAAACCCGAGTGGTCTTAAATGGGTACAAAGAAAGAGCAGCGTACGATTTCAAAACAGGCAAGAAGGTTTGGACCATGGACGGGGGAGGGGATATTCCCATTCCAACCCCACAGGTATATGGTAAAATGATTTATTTCAATTCGGCGCATGGACGTATGGCACCCATATTTGCCATTAAAACCAATGCCGAGGGGGATATTACCCTGAAGGATGGCGAAGAAAGCAATGAATTTGTAAGCTGGAGTAAAAACCGTGAAGGGGCTTACATGGCAAGTATGCTAGTCTACCAGGATTTGCTCTATGTGGGTCGCTGGAATGGCAGTTTTGCATGTTTTGATGCAGCCACGGGAGAACTATACTACAAAGAAACCCTGGCACGAGGCAAGAGCTTCACTGGCTCACCCGTAGCCGCCGATGGAAAAGTGTATTTCACCAACGACGAGGGAACCGTATTCGTGATGAAAGCAGGCAAAGAGTTTACAAAACTCAAAGAATTACAACTTGGCCAAACCTGCATGGTCACCCCAGCCATCACCACAAATAAAATCTTTTTCAGAACAACCGAAGGGATTATGGCGGTCGGTAATTAATATTTTTAGTTCGATTAACTGCTTAACCGATTAACCGATTAACCGATTAACTGCTTAACCTGATTAGCCCGATTTAACCCTTTTTTAACAAATTCACCCCGTTTGAGCACTCGACATCGCGATTTACTGCTAAATATCACCTAATTCTGCTGCTGAAAAACACGGTTCATTAGCTACTAAATTCCTATTTTAACCGTTCATTTTGAAACGAATAACAGTAGTTCTATGAATAAGCAAATTAGTATGTTTTTAACCGCCCTGTTTTTGGTGGGTGGTTTAATGGCTCAGACTCCCAGTAAATGGCGCGGGCTTTCAGGTGATGGAAAATATCCAGACACAGGTCTTCTTAAAGAATGGCCGGCAAATGGTCCCGAGATGCTATGGAGTTTTGAAGAATTAGGCGATGGTCACTCATCACCCGTAATCTACAACGGTAAAATTTTTATTTCGGGTGCCGTTGAACCTACCGGATACATTTTTGTGCTGGATATGGATGGTAAATTGTTGAACAAGTACCCCTATGGCAAAGAGTTTTACGAAAGCTGGGAGGGTACGCGGTCTACGCCAACGCTGGTCGGTGATTTACTGTACATGTTCTCAGGATACGGTGTACTGTCATGCTTTAAAGCAGAATCTGGCGACCTGGTTTGGCACAAAGACATGTTCAAAGACTATTCGGGTCAGCAAATCCGATGGGGGGTAACCGAAACGGTCGTCGTTGATGGCGATGTAATCTACGTGACTCCCGGTGGAAAAGACAACTTTCTGATTGCCCTGAATAGGATGAATGGCGAACTGATCTGGTCGTCAAAAGGAGTGGGAGAAAAGTCAGCCTATTGCACCCCGCTTGTGATAGAGCTCGAGAAACGAAAGCTTATTGTCACCCATTCTGAGAGCCATATCATGGGAATTGATGCAAAAGATGGCAAGGTGCTATGGAAGCATTATCAGCCAAATCAATATTCAGTTCATCCTAATACTCCTTTGTACCACGATGGAGGCATCTTTTATTTCTCAGGCTATGGCAAAGGTGGAGGTATGTTGAAGCTGAGCGAAGACGGATCTTCCATTGAGCCCGGCTGGTATAGCGAACGCTTTGATAGCCGCATGGGTGGTGCAGTTTTGCACGAAGGATACATTTATACTTCGGGAGACAAAAACAAATACTGGTATTGCATCGACTGGGAAAGCGGTGAAGAAAAATACGCCGAAAAAGCCCTTGCAGTGGGTGTAACTATTTTTGCCGATGGTAACCTGTATTGCTACGGTCAACGAGGTGAACTGGTGATGGCGAAAGCTACACCGGCAGGTTTTGAAAAAACAGGAGAGACCAAAGTTGAATTGGGATCAGCCCAGCATTGGGCCCATCCAGTGATTCATAATGGGGTATTATACCTGCATCATGGCAATGCCTTGATGGCCTATAAAATCAAATAGAAAGTTACGCTATGTTCAACCAACTGGCCTGGCAGGTCAAGCTTTTTGGCTGGACACTGCTTGGATTTGTTGCGGCCTGTGGATCAGGCTCTGACACCGCCCAATGGCGCGGTCCTGATCGCAATGGCTTTTACAGCGCTGAGGGTCTACTCACCAGCTGGCCCGATGGAGGTCCACCCCAGGTTTTGCACCTTGAAGGTATTGGAAGGGGGCATTCAACGCCGCTTGTCTATGATGATCTGATATACACTACCGGTCGCAAAGATACCCTCGAATACCTGAGTGCTTTCAATCTTGAGGGTGAACTGATATACCAGGTGCCGTTCGGCCGGGCCTGGTACAAGAGTTATCCGGATACTCGCTGCACACCAACTATCAATGACGACCGAATTTATCTTATTTCGGGGAGTGGAGAAGTAGCGTGTCACGATAGCAAGACAGGAGAGCAATTGTGGTATGTATATGCTGACCGGGAATATGCTGGAGAGATTTGGGTATATGGGGTTTCTGAGTCAGTCTTGCTAACTGACGAGGCGGTAATTTATACTGCTGGAGGTGACCAGAATGCATTAGTTGCCTTCGATCAGCTGACTGGAGAGCTGGTGTGGAAATCGGGTAGCCTGGGAGGTGCCCGTGGTTACGCCTCACATATCTTGGTCGAACATGCAGGTATTCCAACCATCATTGCACAAACTGCTCAGGATGTGCTTGGAGTGGACGCCAGGAACGGTGAAATACTCTGGCACCATAATTTGATTGATTATCATGAGATACGCATGGGTAAAGGCAATAACATCAATACACCTGTCTATCACGAAGGGAGTTTCTATATCACCTCCGGATACAGTCATCCCGGTATGCTATTCGAAATTGGTGAGGATGGTCGCTCTGTGAACTTGCTGTGGACCAATAGGGAACTCGACTGTCATTTGGGTGGTGTGATTCTTAAAGATGGCTACCTCTACCACTCGAATTGGGAAAATAATGCCAATGGACGCTGGATTTGTGCCGAATGGAAAAGCGGTGAAGTGCAGTGGGAATATGATTGGTACAATAAAGGATCGGTGATCAGTGCCGAAGGTCTTTTGTATATTTACGAAGAAAAGTCAGGTCATGTGGGTTTATTGCAGCCCAATCCTGATCACTTTGATTTGATCAGTGAATTTCAGGTCAAAGAAGGGGAAGGCCCATACTGGGCCCATCCGTCTATATATGATGGTTATTTATACCTTCGTCATGGTGAATCGGTGCTGGTCTATGACCTACGGAAAACGGAGTAAGTGAGTAAAAAACAGCAACATATTGTATACGGTCTTTTGCTGGTGATCGGCGTCGCTTCGCTTTTGTGGTGGCAATTTTACAATCCGGTAAATGCCATTGTCATGAGTGAGCCCGGAATGGATAATCGCCTGGCCAGTGATTCGGTCGACGAGGTGATTAAAATTGGGGAGATGTATACGAGTTTTGAGGCTGAGTCAACCAGTGGTAATGAAAACTGGCCTCGATTTCGTGGTGCTGATTACGACAACATGTCAAAATCAACCGTGCCCCTAATTGATCGATTCGAAGCTGGTGATTTGCCTATTCTTTGGTCGGTAGAACTTGGTGAAGGTCATGCAGGAGCAGCAATCTATGACGGGAAAGCCTATGTGATGGACTACGATGAAATCAGGCGGGCTGATTTACTGCGATGTTTTGATCTGACAACCGGAGCAGAACTCTGGCAAAGAGGTTACCGGGTGGCCGTCAAACGGAATCACGGCATGTCACGAACGGTACCTGCAGTGAGTGAAAAGTATATCCTTACTATTGGCCCTCGTGGACAGGTAATGTGCCTCGATCGAGCGGATGGCAATTACCGCTGGGGAATCGATCTGATAAAAGACTACAGTTCTGAGTTGCCCTTTTGGTATACTGGCCAATGTCCACTCATAGTAGACGATCAGGCCATTCTGGCCCCAGGAGGTACCCACCTGATGATTGCCGTTGATTGTGCCTCCGGCGAGCTGATCTGGGAGACACCAAACCCCGAGGGATGGAAAATGTCGCATGCCTCAATAATACCCTGGAATTTCGGGGGCAATGAGCAATACGTTTACAGCGCTGTGGGTGGTGTACTGGGTGTAAAGGCAGCGGGTGAAGATGCCGGTAGGGTGCTTTGGAAAACTTCTGCCTGGAATCACACTGTGGTAGCGCCCTCATCAGTATGTTTGCCAGATGGCAAGGTATTTTTATCGGCTGGCTATGGTGCTGGAAGCATGATGGTAAAAATAACGCATCAAGCTGGCGTCTACCAGGTTGCCGTGATTGACGAGTACAAACCCAACGCGGGATTGGCCTCAGAGCAGCAAACACCCCTCTTGTATGGAGGTAAGCTACTTGGCATCCTGCCTAAAGATGCCGGACCAATGAGAAACCAATTTGTTTGTGTTGATCCGGCTGATCCGAAACAGGTTTTATGGTCGAGTGGCAAAGAAACTCGCTTTGGTCTGGGGCCCTATCTCATTGCCGATAAAAAATTCTTCATTCTGAGCGATGAAGGTGAGCTTACAATAGCCAGGTTGAGCGCCAGAAAATGGGAACACCTGGATACACGAAAAGTATTGGATGGACACGATGCATGGGCTCCAATTGCAATAGCTGATGGATACATGGTCCTTCGTGATTCAAAAAAAATGATCTGTCTGGATATGCGTAAATAAGAGGCTATGAAGAATAAGTGGATCGGGATTTTTGTGGTGGTGGTAGTGGTTGCTGTTGTTGTTGTCGTCATTTTTGATGCTCTTAATAACCGAACCGGTAAACGGGGAAACAACCCCTATGCATTGGAGGTTGATCAATATTATGATGTGGATCCAGAAAGTATCTTGTACAAAGAAGTCAGGCAGTTTAATTTGGGTGATGGCACTCCGCTTTGTTTGGATTTTGCGAATGGTTCATTGTACCTGGGGCATGATTTAAAGCTGAAAATTCTGAGTGAAAAGGGGGAGGAATTGGCTTCAATTAACCTACCGGATACCGCTCGCTGCGTTCATGCAGATAAGAATAACATTTATATTGGATTCACCAATTACCTTGAACAGTATCATCACCAAGGACAACTAGTCAAAACCTGGGAGCCTTTAGATGAGCGCACTGTGATCACTTCAATTACAACAAAAGAGGATCTCGTTTTTGTTGCCGATGCGGGCAACCGACGGGTACTTCGATACGATTCACATGGTACCTTATTGGGCCAGTTTGAGGGAAAACGCAACGTGGATGACCTGCATGGTTTTGTCGTCCCCAGCCCCAATTTTGACCTGGCTGCCTATGATAATGAGCTTTGGGTAGTCAATCCGGGTCTTCATGCATTGGAGAATTATTCTGATGAAGGCCGACTTCGGGGATACTGGGAACACACCAGCATGAAACTTACAGGATTTAGTGGTTGCTGTAATCCAGCTCATATCAGTTTTGGACCAAACGGCAATTTTTTTACAGCGGAGAAAGGATTAGTAAGGGTGAAAGTGTACAAACCATCCGGTGAACTGATTGGGGTTGTTGCCCCTCCAAAAGCATTTTCTGGAGAGAAGGCACCCGAACTGGCTGTCAATGATGGAGGTGGGGTTTACCTGCTGGATTTTGATCAACACATGATTCGATTTTTCGAAAAGATATAGCTATGGATCGTAAAGCTTTTATTATACGTGCAGGTAGATACGGAGCATTGGCCGCTCTGTTATTCTTAGTAGGATTTATGCTTTTCCGCAGATCCGTCCAACCCGGAGGAGAATGCAGCCCAGAGTTTTGTGGTGATTGCAATTTGAAAAAATCATGCAAGAGTTATGCAGACCTTCAGCAGCAAAAAAGCGGTAGACAATCAGAAATCGGTGAATAGCGAACAATAACCCTATGGAGCAAAGCAAGAAGAAGAAAACACGGAGGGAGTTCATCGATGGATCGGTGCGGGCTGGTTTATTTCTAGCTATTGGTGGATTAGGGGTATTTACGGCCACCAAAGCAACTGGCGGTCATTCAGTTTGGCAGATTGATCCCTTTAAATGCACCCAATGTGGGCGCTGTGCCACCGAATGCATTATGACACCTTCGGCCGTCAAGTGCATACATGCTTACGATATTTGTGGATATTGTGATCTATGCGGAGGCTACCTGAAACCCGATGCCAACGATCGGGCAACTGGCGGCGAGAATCAGCTTTGCCCAACCGCTGCCATAGAAAGAAAATTCATCGAAGAACCCTATTTCGAATACGTAATTGATGAAGAACTGTGTATAGGCTGTGCCAAATGCGTAAAAGGATGTACGGCTTTCGGTAATGGATCACTGCACCTTCAAATCAGGCACGATCGTTGTCTCGATTGCAACCAGTGCGCAATTTCACGAGTATGTCCTTCCGATGCCATTAACCGCGTCTCAATTAAAACACCCTATCTGATAAAAGGACAATATCAACCGATTCCTTCTAAAACGATTCCATCCAGTTCAAACCGGCCATGAAAAAACTCATACATCTTGTTTTTTTAGTCATTTTGCTGGCTTCCACAACTGGTGTTCTGGCACAATCTCAAGCTCGATTTCCGAAACCTGATTTTGAATCGGGCTATGAGCAACCTAGCCCGACAACCCCAGAACCCAGGGCGCTCGCCATGGATTATTTCGATGTTGGCGTGCTCCTGGCTGTCATAGCCCTGGCTAGCTTTCTGGCCATTCGAAAACGATCAAGAGGTGGATTATTATTGGTTTCAATTTTCAGCCTGATTTACTTTGGCTTCTTTAGAAATGGTTGTATTTGTTCAATCGGAGCGATTCAAAATGTGGCACTGACCCTGGTTGATCCAAATTATTCAATCTCATTGGTGGCCTTACTCTTTTTTGTGATACCTCTGGTTGCCACCCTGTTTTTTGGAAGAACATTTTGTGCCGGGGCCTGTCCACTAGGTGCAATTCAGGACTTGCTGATCTTCAAACCCATCTCAATCCCTGTATGGCTGAGAAAAGGCCTCGGATTTATACCCTATCTCTATCTAGGACTGGCGGTACTGTTTGCTGTCACTAAAACGGATTTTATCATATGCCGCTGGGATCCCTATGTGGGTATTTTTCGCATGGATGCTCGCTTTATCATGGTGGTCCTGGGCATTGCCTTATTGCTGATTGGCCTTTTTGTGGCTCGGCCCTATTGTCGCTTTCTATGTCCGTATGGTGTTTTGCTCAATTGGACTTCGAAGTTCTCAAAATGGCACCTGAACATAGCACCATCGACATGCATTTCATGCAAGTTATGCGAAACCTCCTGCCCATTTGACGCAATTGATATCCCACAAGAAACGGCAGCAGCCCCCAGCAGGGAGAAAGATTTACGGAAATTTATTATATACCTGGTTCTGGTCCCGGTGATTGCCTTGACAGGGGCTTTTATTGGACTCAAAAGTCACAGTTTCTTATCTAAAGCGAATCCCGATGTGTATCTGGCTGAATTACTGATCAGTCATCCTGAATTGGCAAATGATCCAGATAATATTGACGTTCAGACCTTTCTTTCTTCAGGAAAATCACTGGATACATTGGTGGCTGAAGCAGAAGTGATTCGAGGACAATTCAAAACCGGAAGCTGGATATTGGGAGCCTTTCTGGGCTTGGTGATTGGAATCAGCTTGCTCAATACAACCACCCACCGTAGAAAAGAAGAGTATGTCCCGGATAAGGGAAATTGTTATAGTTGTGGACGCTGTATGGACTATTGTCCAGTACCTAAATGAATATGGAAAGAGAAGAGAAAATTAAGTTTGTGAGCCGGCTGATTACTGGAACCGGAGTTTTTGCAGGATTGGTGGCAGTTCTCTTGCTGCTGAACTATGTTCAGCTGGCGAAACACGATCCCATAGAGTCAGCTGTTATTGCTGCACTGGTTGAACGACTCGATCAGGATGCGAATAATGAAGCTTTAAAAGAAGAAATACGGCAACTTGACTTTTTGGCCCGCAAGGCCTACTTCACGGCCGCGTGGCAAGTCAAAACAGGCGGGTTCATTCTACTTTTTGCCGGAATCTTTCTGGGGATTCTACTGAAAATATTTTTTGATTTGAAAGCTACAATAGACGAACCTCCTGATCAATCAAGCAACGACCGGCAAAACCGAAAAAAAGCCGTTCAGTGGATCGGGGTCATTGGAGGCCTGGTCTTCATCGGTGCTTTGGTATCGGCGTTTCTTTCTACTGACCAATTGGCCAACTACGAAGAATACAAGATTGCCCAGGCAGAAAAAGCCCAAAATGAAGCAAGCGACATTGAAGTCATCGATCTTTCGAGCCCATCTCAGGATGAGGTAACTGACCAAACGATCGAAATAGAAACTGATTCGTTGACTAAGGAAAGTAAGGAAGATAACGAGGTCGAAGTTGCAGAGCAAAATGAAGAAATCGATTCAACGGTTTCG
>CAYUGX010000095.1:0-14673 GCA_964444375.1 uncultured Porphyromonadaceae bacterium
TATCCTAACCGGAAGGTACCCAACAACAACAGGTATGTTTTTAAATGATGCCTATCTTCCTCCATCCGAACTATGCCTTGCCGAAGTATTTAAAGACAATGGTTACAGTACTGGTTTTATCGGGAAATGGCACCTCGATGGGCAGGGGCGTTGGGCTTTTACCCCACCCGATAGAAGACAGGGTTTCGATTATTGGAAGGCTTTGGAGTGCTCTCATGACTACAATAAGATGGCCTATTATGAAGGTGACTCTCCGGAAATAAAATACTGGGATGGCTACTCACCGTTTGCTGTAGCAAAAGATGCAGAAGCCTATATTGAAAAGGAAAGCCAGGAAAGTAATCCCTTCTTCCTCTTCGTTTCCTTTGCCACTCCGCACTTCCCACACCATACTGCCCTGGAGGAATATAAAGACCTTTATGTAGCAGAAGATCTGATCCTCAATCCAAATGTTCCAGATGAATTGCATGATCAGACACGCCAAGAACTGATGGGTTATTATGCCCATTGCACTGCTACAGATAAGGCCATTGGAGGGATTCTGAATAAAATGAAGGAAGAAGATCTGATGAATAATAGTGTTATTGTTTTCACCTCAGACCATGGAGAGATCATGGGTGCACACGGAATCAGAATTAAACAAAAACAGGTACCCTGGAACGAATCAGCGAGTGTCCCACTCATCTTTAGTTATCCTTCGAAGAAAGGGATAAAAAGTAGAACTATTCATATGCCGGTAACAACCCCGGATATTTCGACAAGTTTGTTGTCCCTAGCCAGACTGGACATTCCTGAATCTTTCGAAGGAAATGATTTTTCAGGTATCATTCAGGGAGAACCTGAAATTGTCGGTCATGGTGCCTTATATATGCTGGTTTCTCCATTCGCCTTAGTTAAAAAAGAAAACAAAAGAGAATACCGGGCCCTTAAAACAGCTGACTACACCTATGTTCTGAATACTGATGGTCCCTGGCTACTCTACAATGATGCGACTGATCCCTACCAGATGAATAACCTGGTTGAAAATCCTGAATACAAGGAAATCCGTGAAAAACTTGACAAGCAATTAAAGGGCGAACTTACTGCCATACAGGATGATTTCAAACCAGCTGAGTTTTACCTCTCGGAGTGGGGATTCTCTGTGACAAAAGGAGGCTATATACCTTATCAGATGGAACCACAAGAACCACAAATGCCAAAAAAATCTAACTGATGAAAACGTTCCTATCACTTTGCTTAGCGCTGACATTGGTCGCTTGTTCCTCCACAAACAAGCAGCCAAACATCATTCTGGTATTCATTGATGACATGGGCTGGGCTGACTTTTCCTGCTTCGGAAACACAGATGCTGCAACACCAAGTATTGATAAAATGGCATCAGAAGGGATCTGCTTTGATCAGTTTTACGTGAACTCCCCTATTTGTTCACCCTCCAGGGTAGCTATTTCAACTGGACAATATCCCCAGCGGTATCACATTACATCCTACCTAGCCCATAGACATCAAAATGAAGAAAGAGGCATGGCGAACTGGCTTGATCCCAATGCGCCCATGTTGGCAAGAAATTTTCAAGAAGCCGGGTATGCGACTGGTCATTTTGGCAAATGGCATATGGGTGGTCAACGAGATGTTACAGAAGCACCTCCGATCACAGCCTATGGATTTGATGAATCACTAACCAATTTTGAAGGCCTCGGACCGAAACTACTCCCCCTGACTAAGGACGAAACCGGGACAGTGGGCAAAATATGGCAAAAAGCAGAAATTCTCGGCGGACCAGTAACCTGGATGCAACGGTCTGAAATAACCTCTGGATTCATTGAAGCAGCAATTAACTTTATGGATCGGGCTCAGAAAGAAAACAAACCTTTTTATGTGAACATTTGGCCAGACGATGTGCATACGCCTTTATGGCCACCCTATGAAATATATGGCTTAGCAAAAGAAGCAGGCAAGCGAGGCTTATATCTGGCCGTGCTAGAAGCTATGGATCAGCAGTTCTCATTACTATTTGACTACCTCACCTCAAATGACCAGCTTCATCAAAATACTTTGCTATTGATATGCTCTGACAATGGCCCGGAACCAGGTGCTGGTCAAGCTGGAAAACTCAAAGGATTTAAAACACAGTTATATGAAGGTGGAATTCGGTCATCTTTGATTGCATGGGGACCAGGTTTTATCAATGGGAAATGCATCGGATCTCGAAATCACGTATCTGTATTCAGCGCTATGGATCTAGCCCCTAGCTTGCTCAGTTTTGCTGGAATCTCACACAACGAGCAAGTTTTATATGACGGTGAGGTAATAAATGAAGTCCTATTAGGTAACTCAGAAGAATCCAGAACACAGCCTTTGTTTTTTAGCCGTCCACCAGACAGAAAGAGCTTTTATGGTTTCGAAAACCTGCCGGATCTTGCTATTCGTGAAGGCCAATGGAAACTTCTATGTGATTACAATGGAGACCGACCGCAACTTTACAATATCGAAAAAGATCCAGGTGAAAAAAATAACCTCGCATATGAAAACAAAGAACTTGCGGCGAGACTCAAAACACAATTACTTGAATGGTGGAAATCAATGCCACAATTGAAAAAAAACTAAAATCTCATGAGCAAATTCAAGCATTTATTTTTGGCCTTTACCACAATAATTATTGTTTTCGCTGCCTGCCAAGAAAAGGAACACAACAGTACAGAAGATATCGCATTTCTCAGGTCAAATTTTGAATCTCCACCTGCTGAATACGGAGTCAACTGCTGGTGGTGGTGGCTCAATGGTAATGTAACTAAAGAAGCTATTACCAAAGATCTGGAAGCCATGAAATCAAGAAACTTTCACGGTGCCATGATCTTTGATGCCGGTGGTCATAACCATCGAGGACATACAGAAATTACAGCCGGACCTTTATATGGATCTGATGAATGGAACGAGCTTTTTGTTTTCGCGCTTGATGAGGCCAAACGGCTCGGATTGGAAATAGGTTTTAATATTCAAAGTGGTTGGAACCTGGGTGGACCAAGAGTTACCCCCCAATATGCAGCCAAGCAAATCACTGTGTCACGTACAGTCGTAGAAGGGGGGTCGATCATTAATATTACCCTGGAACAACCACCTACTCGTTTTGATTATTATCGCGACATTTCTGTCTTTGCAGTGAAGAAGGTAGAGGATAGTGAACTCAAAGAGGGTATCTCAGACCTATCGTTGAAACTGGGTTTTCGTGAATTGGGTGGTTCAGCACCTGATTGTCGTTTTTTACTAACCAATGAACCAAGAAATCCTAACAATCCTGACATCCATCCAGCACCATGGGTGGATAGAAATGATGTTATTGACCTACGCTCTAATATGGACCAGGATGGCACACTGGAGTGGGACGCGCCAGCAGGAGAATGGAGCCTGATCAGACTTGGCTATACCTGTACAAATGCCCATGTTTCTACCTCCAGTAATCAATGGCAGGGTCTAGTCCTGGATTATATGAGCAAAGAAGCTTTTGATTTCTATTGGGCTGATGTGGTAGATCCCATTTTTAATGCAGCATCAGATCATATCGGAACCACACTAAAACACATGGAAACCGACAGTTGGGAGTGCGGTGGCATGAACTGGACCGAAAATCTTATCGGCGAATTTAAACACTATCGTGGCTATGATTTAAATCCCTATTTACCCATATTGGCCGGGTTTGTGATCGATAACCTGGAAACAACCAATGCTTTTCTGGCCGACTTTAGAAAAACCCTTGGTGACCTGGTGGCTTATAATCATTATGCTGTTTTTGCTGATTACGCGAAAAAGTACAATATGGGCATCCAGCCAGAATCAGCAGGCCCCCATGCAGGACCAATGGATGGTATCAAAAATTACGGATTCAGTGATATTGTGATGAGTGAATTTTGGTCACCATCGCCACATAGGCCTCGACCCGAAAACCGGTATTTTCTTAAGCAAGCCAGTTCTGCTGCTCATATTTACGGTAAAAAAATCATTGGGGCTGAGTCGTTTACAACAATTGGACCGCAATGGAATGACGAATTGTGGCACGATCAGAAATCTGCTTTTGATCACGAGATATGTGCCGGATTGAATCGTTTATACTTCCACACCTTCACCGCATCACCAAAGGAAATGGGATTGCCCGGCCAGGAGTACTTCGCCGGCACCCATGTGAATCCGCAAGTAACCTGGTGGCATCGTTCAGGTCCCTTTATCGATTACATGCACCGTACCCAGCTAATGGTGCAAAATGGTCAATTTGTAGCCGATGTCCTGTATTATTACGGGGATCACGTACCGAATGTCTTTTCGATTAAGGCAACAGATCCGGCAGGTGCTATCCCAGGTTATGATTATGATGTGACTGACGAAAACATTTTGCTGCAATTGACATACAGAGAGGATCGGATCTGCACGCCAAGTGGCATGCAGTACAGGGTACTCGTGTTACCTGATCACCGGGTTTTATCAATGAATGCCCTTCAGAAAGTAGAAACGCTTCTGAAATCAGGTGCGCACATCATTGGTTACAAACCTGAGGCAATGACTAGCTTAACGGGTGGTGCAGAAGCACAGGAAGCTTTTAAAAAACTTTCGGATAAAATTTGGGGTGACAACCCAAGTGGTACCGGCCAGCACAAGTATCGCAAAGGCATCATTGCCTGGGGAATTAGTGCCCGAGAATACCTTAAATCGTTGGACCTTTCAGTTGATTTCGAAGTTGTTGAAGAACACAAACCTGGCACTTTTGACTACATCCATTACACATTAGGCAACCAGCAGCTGTACTTTGTCACCAATCAAAGTACTCAGCGACAATCTGTGTCTTGTCGCTTCAGGATTTCAGGTCAACAACCCGAACTCTGGGATGCACTCACCGGAGACATCCGGCAGGTGAAAGCCTTTAGCCAAAAGAATGGATTGACAACAGTACCCCTAACCTTTGAACCCTATGGTGCCATCATGCTTGTATTCACGGAGCTCATTGAACAAGACCTACAAGGAAATGGTGTACGAAATTATGTTGATTACGAACCAATCCACGATATCACCGGCCCATGGACAGTCGCCTTCGATCCCAATTGGGGCGGCCCTGAATCCATCACTTTCCCTGAATTATCAGATTGGACCCTGCACCTTCAACCCGGTATCAAATACTACTCAGGAACTGCCACATACACCAAAACCCAGCACCTTGATATCCTACCGGATGGTGAACTATTCTTACAATTGGGAAGCGTAAAAGATGTTGGAATTGCCACAATTAAACTGAATGGCAAGGATCTGGGTACGTTGTGGACAGCCCCATTCAGGGTGAAAATTAGCGGTGTGCTGACAAAAGGTGAGAACAAACTTGAAATCGAGGTCATCAACTCGTGGTACAACCGGGTTGCTGGTGACCAAATCCTGAAGCCGAAGAAACCCTATACATCAACCAATATTGTATTGGGGAATGACTTCCGGGGTAGAAAATTGGAAGATGGAATTCCGCTGGAATCTTCAGGATTGTTGGGACCCGTACAAATTGTAAAAGAAATCAAACACTAATTATGGATAACAAAAAACTCATCAAACAATCATTCGAATTGGCCAAACAGCAATATGCCACACTCGGTGTCGATGCTGATGCAGCAATCGACAAAATGAAAGATGTAAACATCTCACTTCACTGTTGGCAAACCGATGACGTCGGTGGATTTGAAACACCGGATGCAGAATTGTCTGGAGGCGGAATTCAGGCCACCGGAAATTATCCTGGTAAAGCCACCACAATCGATGAAGCCAGGGCAGATCTGGAGAAGGTACTTGCTCTTTTACCCGGGAAACAGCGGTTAAACTTGCATGCAATTTATGGAGACTTTCAAGGGGAAAAGGTGGATCGAAATGAAATTGAAATCAAGCATTTTCAAAGTTGGATAGACTGGAGTAAGAAACAGGGAATCGGTATGGATTTCAATGCATCCTGTTTCTCTCATCCCAGGGCTGCTGATGGTTTTACGCTATCGAGCAAGAACGAAGAAAATCGACAATTTTGGGTAGAGCATGTAAGCAGATGCAGAGCTATCTCAGCCGAAATAGGTAAGCAACTAGGTACCCCATGCGTACACAATACCTGGATTCCGGACGGTGCAAAAGATACCCCTATTGATCGGAATGGGCACAGAAAATTATTAAAGAAATCGCTTGATGAAGCCTTTCAGACGGACTATTCGAAAGAGCACATGAAGGATGCCGTTGAAAGCAAGCTATTCGGGATAGGCGTTGAATCCATGACCGTGGGTTCTCATGATTTCTACCTGGGTTATGCCATTCAGAATAATAAACTGATTTGTTTGGATAATGGGCATTTTCACCCCACTGAGCAAGTGGGCGATAAAATTTCTGCGGTACTACAATTTGTGGATGAGATCCTTTTACATGTAACAAGGCCTGTTCGCTGGGATTCAGATCATGTGGTTACACTGAATGAAGACATCCAGTTAATTGCCTCTGAGATCATACGGAATAATTTCCTTGAGCGGGTAAATATCGGATTAGATTTCTTCGACGCTTCGATCAACAGAATTGGTGCCTATATTACTGGAACCAGGGCATCTCAAAAAGCCTTTCTGATTGCCGCCTTGGAGCCAACACTGAAGCTCCTTGAATTGGAGGAAGCAGGCAGACATTTCGAAAGATTAGCCCTGCTAGAAGAAATGAAAGCCATGCCATTTGGAGCTATATGGGATTATTATTGCTTGCAGGAAGATGTGCCTGTTGGGGCAGACTATGTAACTGAAATACAGCAGTATGAAAAAGAAACACTAAGTAAAAGATGAGCCTATGAATACAACTCGCCGGCGGATGCTGAAAGTCTTGGGTGGAATATCTCTGGGCAGTCTTTTTTCGCACATGGGATTTGCACGAACAAAAACCGAGTCCTTCAATTTCACCCAATTTGACAATGAGATCGATGTACTGGTCGTAGGTGGTGGTCCGGCCGGAATCGTAGCCGCAATTCAGTCAGCCAGGGCTGGTGCAAATACCATGCTTATTGAAAGGGGTAGCCAGCTCGGAGGTAATACCACCACAGGAGGAGTATCCTTTCCGGGCTTGTTCGATGCCTGGGGCCATCAGATCATTTCCGGAATTGGCTGGGAACTGGTAAAGGATGTGGTTGAACTCGATGAAGGTAAACTACCCGACTTCAGCAGAGTACCCGACCATCACTGGATGAACCAGGTCAGAGTCAATCAGTTCCTTTACGTTTTACTGGCCGAAGAAAAGTGCCGGGATGCAGGGGTAAAAATCGCATTCCACGAATTTCCCCAAAGCATAAGAAGAACAGACAATGGCTGGCAAGTCGATTGCTTTGGTTTCGGAACCCGGCGCCGGATTTCCTGTAAGCAAATTGTGGATTGCACTGGAAGTGCTTCAGTAGTGGGCTTACTCGGATTTCCCAGACTTCGAGAAGAAGAAACACAACCAGGATCAATTCTATTCAAACTCGATAAAGCCAACAATCCCGGAAGACCAAATGGCCCGGGTTCTGGCTTGCTCGATGCAATTTATGTACACGGAGCTGATTCATCAGATTCCCGAACTGTAACACATGCAAACCTCACCGGAAGAAAATCTCTACTGGATAAGGTTCGGAAAGAAAAAAGACGCCTAATGCACATGCAAACAGAAGTGGGGTTCAGGGAAAGCTTCCGTATCAAAGGAGAAACTGTTATTACAGTCGATGATTACACTTCGGGCCGTCTGTTTAAAGATTCCATCTGTAACGCCTTTTATCCGGTCGACTTGCACACAAGGGATGGGGTAAGACCCAAACCCCTTCAAAAAGGGACAGTCCCAAAGATCCCGCTCAGCGCTCTGATCCCTGAGGGTTCCAAAAATATCATTGTGGCAGGCAGATGTGTCTCCAGCGATCGTTTAGCCAACTCCGGTCTACGGGTACAGGCATCCTGTATGGCGATGGGACAGGCAGCTGGAGCAGCCGCTGCTCTGGCAACAAAGCTCCAATCCTCTCCGGGAGAAGTTCCGCTGGATAAACTCAGAGACTTACTCAAGAAGCATTATGCCATCATTCCAAGCTAAATTGAAAATGACCTATGACCAACACATCAAGCAATTACCGCTGGCGGATATTAGCCCTGATTTTCTTTGCCACCACGATAAATTACATCGATCGGCAGGTCATTGGAATATTAAAACCATTTATTGCCGATGATCTGGGATGGAGTGAGGCCGATTATGGGTATATCGTAACAGCCTTTCAGATTGCCTATGCCATTGGCCTGATCAGCACTGGTCGATTGCTTGATAAATTTGGTGTACGGATAGGTTATCTCTGGGCCCTGATTATCTGGAGCATAGCAGGCATGGCCCATGCAGCGGCAAGGGGTGTGGCAAGTTTTGCAGTGGCGCGCTTTGCTCTCGGACTCGGTGAATCGGCCAACTTCCCGGCAGCTGTTAAAAGTGTTGCTGAATGGTTTCCCAAAAAGGAGAGGGCCTATGCTACCGGACTTTTCAATTCAGGTTCTACAGTTGGTGCCATCGCAGCACCCATTATTGTTTCAGCTATTACCCTGGCGATGGGATGGCAGTGGGCATTTATAATTACAGGTGCCTTGGGTTTTATATGGGTAGTTTTATGGTTAGCCTATTATCACTCACCGGAGAAACACCCGAAATTAAGCAAAAGGGAATTGAACTATATCTCTCAGGATGAGGACGCCGACCAGCAAAGCACCAAAATGAAATGGAGGGATCTGTTTAAATACCGTGAAACTGTGGCCATTTGCTCGACAAGACTCATATCTGACTGGGTATGGTGGTTCTTCCTTTTCTGGATACCCGACTTTCTAAACAAAACACATGGAGTGGATATCAAAGAAGTGGTGTTGCCACTCATCATCATCTATGCAGTATCCAGCTTAGGAGGCATAGGTGGAGGATGGCTATCATCCCGGTTTATTAAGATGGGAAAAAGCATCGATTACGCGAGAAAGACAGCCATTCTGATCTGCGCCCTGATGATTTTACCGGTGATGCTGGTTTCAACCCTCTCAAATCTCTGGATTGCGGTTGCGTTGATTGCGCTTGCCACAGCAGGTCATCAGGGTTGGTCGGCCAATATTTTCACGATAGTGTCTGACATCTACCCAAAGAATGCCGTGGCTTCCATGGTGGGGTTAAGTGGGTTTTTAGGTGCCATTGGAGGTGCTTTGTCGGCCTCTTTTGTTGGTCTGTTGCTAGAAACCACCGGGAGCTACTTCCTGATCTTTATGATCGCTGCATCCGTATATATGATTAACTGGTTGATATTGAAGATATTTGTTAAAGAAATCAAACCCATTCACCCATGAATTCAAGCAATCGTAGAGACTTCATCAAAATGGCTAGCCTGGCTGGGTTAAGTTTGGCCTCTGCAAATGCATTATATGCAAATTATCAGCAACAAGAGAAGGAATTTCATGATTTACCTAGGCGTATTGACAACTATCAAAAAAAGCACAAACAACGATTTAACATGTCGGGTTATGCGGCTCCTAAAATCAGTACTGTTTGCATCGGAATCATAGGAACCGGTAACCGGGGCTCCCATCACGCCGGAACCATCTCACGAATATCGGATGTAGAGATCAAGGCTGCAGCAGATGTCTCCCCTGATCGATTCGAAAGAATTAAAAAGAATCTTCTGAATACCGAACACCAACCAGAATACTATTCGGGTTCTGATGAGGTATGGAAAGAATTATGCAGACGCAAGGATATTAACCTGGTATTGATTACCACACCCACCTACCTTCATGCAGAAATGGCTGTTTATGCCATGGAAAAGGGTAAGCATGTGATCACCGAGGTACCCGCTGCTGTGAGGCTCGAGGAGTGCTGGGATATTGTCAAAACATCGGAGAAAACAAAAAAGCATTGCATGATGATGGAGAATTATTCCTTCATGCCTTTCCACATCACCACCCTCAATATGGCAAAGCAGGGATTCTTTGGTGAGATTGTGCATGGCGATGGCGCTTACAATACCAGCAAAATGGGTAATAACTTCAATAAAAACATGTACTGGAACATGTGGTGGTTGCGCATGTATGGCTCAAGGAATGGAAACATCTACCCCACTCATGGCATGGGACCCATCGCGCAAATGATGAATATCAACCGGGGCGACCGCTTCGATTTTCTGGTATCGGTAGAAAGTAAGGATTTCATGATGCAGGCCAAAGCAAATGAACTGGCTAAAGAAGATCCCTTCTTTGAAGAATTTGCCAGAATGAACTACCGCGGGAATATGAGCTCCATGCTGATTCGAACCAAAGTGGGCCGCACACTGAATATCCAGCACGATGCCACTTCTCCGTCTCCGCATAACCTCATCCATGGGGTTTATGGAACCAAAGGATCGGTTCTATACGACCCAGCGCCTCCTAAAATATGCACCGGAAACCATCGCTGGACTGATAAGAAAACATACGATCAAATAATAGAAAAGTACAAACCGGGTTTGCTTCACAAATTCGAAGAGTTCAGAAAAGGCCTGGGAGCCAACCTCCAGAGTGGCCACGGAGGTTCAGACCTGATCAATGTTTGGCACATTATCGATTGCCTGCGTACGGGTCTGCCCTTGGATCAGGATGTCTATGATGCCGCAGCCTTTAGCGCGGTAGTGGAACTGTCGGAATGGTCGGTACGAAATAACTCCAATTCTATCAAAGTACCTGATTTTACGGCCGGGGCATGGAAAAGCAATAAGCCAAACATGGATATTAACCTGGAGAATGGTAGTGGGAATACTCGAGTTTTAAGGTAAATCTTTGATGAGATGAGTAAGCAGATGAAAATACCCGTAGATATTGTCCTGGCTCCTGAATGGTGGACCAAAAATACCGGTATCACCTTTGACCGGGATTTCTTTTTCCACCCTTTGAAAAGAGTGGAGAGCGAGCAGCACATGGAAAAGGAATTGTATGAACGCTGGGGACAATATGGACTTGGGAAAGATAAAGACAGCACGCGTCCTGAAATCGGAGCTGTTCACCTGGCTGCGGGATTCATGCTGTCGGAGATGTTGGGATGCGAAGTACTATATACAGAGAATCATCCACCTGCTGTAATTGCTGCTCATCAGGACAAGCTGGAAATCAATAATGAAGCAGCTTTTCAATCCCGGGTGTATAAAAAATTCCTTAGACTCCTGGAAAGTCTGAAATCTAAGCACGGCCACCTAACAGGTGATGTAAACTGGGGCGGAGTGCTGAACATTGCAATGGATTTACGCGGGGATGCTATCCTAACGGATATGTTATTGACTCCAGATCTGGTAAAAAACTATTTCACAGAGATCTCCAGAGTAATTGAAAGATTCAACGACACAGTAGAAGCTGCAACAGGAACAACATCCATCTCGGTAAATCGGAATGTCAGGCATCTGGAAAAACCAGTCTATCTTCATTCAGAATGCACCCACACAATGATTTCCTGCCCCGATTATGAAGAATTCCTGATGCCAATCGATCATCAATGGAGTCAGGAAAAAGAGAGCTTTGGAATCCATTATTGTGGTGTGGATCCCCATCGCTATGCCGAATCTTTCACCAAACTGCCCAAACTGGATTTTCTGGACCTCGGATGGGGTGGCGATGTGGCTCTTTTAAGGAAACACTTACCCTATACCTTCCTGAACATCCGTCTGAGTCCGGTTGAACTCATTGACATGACCACTCAACAAATTCGGGATACAATTATTGATTTGGTCTCCCAGTCAGCAGACCCTGCTCTGACTGGTGTCTGCTGTATCAATATGGATGACAAAGTCACCGACGATAAAATCGATGCCATTTTCGAAGCTGTCTATAGCATCAAAAATGCCCCTCTAAACTCCTAACCCGAAACAATGAAAAAAATCCTGCTCATCGTCCTAATCGCTCTGTATGGTCCCATTCAAGGGTATGGTCAAGAAGAACCCTGGACATTTGTTTCCATGCCAGATTTTCTCAATGTGGACTGTGACTATCCTCAACCGGGATGGGAAGATGCGCTCTCCTATATCCTGAAATCAGTAAAAAAAGAAGATCCTGATTTCCTGGCCGTTGCAGGAGACATCGTGATGGGAGAATGGGACGGTCCCAATTGGAACGATGCGGATTCAATTCAGGAATATGCCGATCGTTATTATTCTGCTTGGACCAATCGCTTGAATGATCACGGATTGAAATACTATGTAACTCTTGGGGATCATGAAATAGGCGACAATGCATGGCCTACACGAAAAAAGCTGGACGCTGTTAAGATGTATAAACAAGCATTTGCCGCTTATTTAAAAATGCCAGAAAATGGACCAGCCCACATGAAGGGTACTGCCTTCTGGTGGAGACACAAAGAGGTTCTATTCATTTCAGTGGATGTTTTCGAAGAGGGCAAGAGTCGTCAAGGACTCATCAGAACCAGCGTCACTGGAGAGCAGGCCGAGTGGCTTCGCAAGGTTCTGGATGACAATACAGATGCAAAGTACAAAATAGTTTTGGGTCACGCTCCGATTCTTGGACCCGTCAGGAAATGGAGCACCTCCTCCCTCATGGTTGTTGGTGGACGAGATTCCGAGCTATGGCAAATTATGAAGGAATTCAATGTGGATGCATATTTGTGCGGTGAAGTACATGCCATGACCTGTACCGAAAGAGATGGGATCATGCAAATTGCTCATGGAGGACTGATCGGATACAATACCCGTACGAATTATTTGGTGTGCAATGTCTTTGATGATAAAATCGAAATGGAACTCAAAGAAATTGAGATGCTTCCAAGCGGTGAACGGTTGTGGCAACCTGGAAATAATCGTCCGCTTGAGAAAGTCACCATCCCTCAAAAAGCAAAGAGAAAAGGCTTCCGATCGGTTGGCAAAGGCACACTGGATAAAAGCACAGCAAAACATTTTGTCAATCGCGAAGGGTATTTTGACACCCGGTATGAAAGCAGTGAGGCACTAGCTATTCCGGTATTCAATCCCTATAAACAAAAGCACCCCACCGAGTTACCACCTTTATCAGACGAGTACCCTGACGACGAACTATTGACCAACGGATTGATTGAGGTAAGGATTAATCCCGGTAAAGGGACCTACACAGTCTTCGATATCCAAAATGATCGTTTCATCATCAATCAGGCAACAACCGGATTCAGTAGTAAGCCGTATGTGGATTTGACGGATCTTTCAAGAATCCAGATCGAAACTGATCAGCCTGAAACTAAATATGTCAGCACTGAAGCTAGCAATAGAATCTCAACACGGGCACAACATAGCACTGCTCTTGGCAAAGGAGAGTCCATTTCCATGATAAGCCATTGGGAGAATATCGGTGAGCTGGAAGTACGATTTGCACTCTATCCAGATTCTACCTTTGTAGATATCGGCTTTGCATTTAAGAACCTTTCGCATAAACCGATCCGATTATCACAGATCGATGTCCTTAAAGGCACCTTCCTGCAAGCTCTTGACCATAAAAACATGTTGACACTCGACGGAAACAGTGGCTGGGGAAGCACATCCGTCAAATCATCTCAAGAAACTAAAACAGAAAACAATGTGCTTTGCTATTTCCCTGATGAAGAACAGATCAACTCGCTGGTAGCCGGAGGTCTGAATTATCATGATTATCGAAAAAGAGTTGAGGTGTCAAAGGATAGGATAAGATTATTCGCTGAAGATGCGGTCGGGAAAAGGATAGATCCTGAATCAACATATCATTCACCTGATCGCTTTTACCTGGATGCTTTGACTTCGAATCCCTTTGAAGCACTGGAAAGATATGCCGAAACATCCCGGATTGTGCGTGACATTGCTATCAACTACTACACATTCCCATCTACCTGCATGTGGTTTCTTTCCGTAACCCATTTTGGTGCAGATGTCACATCAGAAAACAGCACAGTTGGAGCAGTTCGGGAAATGGAGCACATCAAAAACTCAGGTTTTCTGAAATACGCTCCAGTTGCGGTTCGGCTTGTCCCCGACAATTACGAACAAAATAACCAGCAGGGCTGGTGGGATGATGAGCACTGGCAAAGTATTGGTCGAAAATTTCGGTGTGTGGTTGACTATCATTACAAAGAACCATATGAAACTACGGCTAAATGGGCAGGAAAGATCCAGGAACTGGGAGGAATTCCGCTAACTTATTTCCAACCTGGAATCCGGTCTGAGGATTATGCTGAAGCTTTTCCCGGTCATATGCTCTATGACCGCAGTCGGAAATTTGTTCGCGACAATAAGAAGGTGGTTAGTGACCCACATGTACTAATGGGAATTCAGGGAATCCCCGACTTATTGAATCCAAACGACTGGATTGATGGCTATGGAAAGCTCTATGCAGAACCCTATGACTACACTGACCCTGACTTTTTAGCGCACTGGCGTAGCGTAAATCAAAATTTGAACAACAGTGGCGTGAGAGGAGTGTTCTATGATTATCCACGGCGTGCGTTTGCTGAGCGTGGAGGACTACATGACCGGTATGCAACTGCCTTGGAAGCCTACTGTAATGTGTTCAGAATTCCTCATGAGATTCTCGGAGCAAATGCCTATTTGCAAGAAAGGTTAGGCATAGGTTCCGATGCCACACTTGAGTTTGTCAACTCGGTCCGTACCGAAGGGGATACAAATATCATCACAAC
>CAYUGX010000096.1:0-14599 GCA_964444375.1 uncultured Porphyromonadaceae bacterium
GACAAGATTCCTGGATACTCGATGAGCAGTCAGCAGCTGCGGTACTGAAAGAATACGTCCAGCAACTTCGTATTGTCTTGCACTATATCCGATAATTTAGGTTCTAGCCTCTCGCCTCTCGCCTCTCGCCTCACTAGTCTCTTACACACCGTACCGAAAACCCTCGTCTTCGGCTACTGGTATTTCGATTGACACCGTCTTCCTCATAACCCAACCAGCGGTACCAGGCATCAAAGGCCTGGTCTGTCGTAGATGACCAATAGTTTCCATATTTTTCGAGGTCGGCAAACTTTCCACTGTAACTTTTCAATCCACCCGGTAAGGCACCAAAACCACTGCTGTTGTCGCCATTGCCCCCATCTCTCCACCCACCAGATGACTTTAGTTTGCGTCCAACCGAACCTCCATCACGCCAACCTACTTCGTCTACCTGTGAGCTAAGCATACCCAGATATTTTTCAAGTGTTTTCCACTCTTCATCACTGGGGAGATGCCAACCCTCAGGACAGGCAGTCATAGCGGCATCCCAATTATACAGAACTCCATAGTGCTTGTAATTGTTCCAGGTCTTCGCAACATCGGTAACGGAACCATGATAATCATATACATAATAATGGGCTTGATCATCAGCACCATCCAACGGATTATTGACCAATGGCAGGTAGGCCAGGTTTTCAATCATCCAGGTTTGTTCACCCAGGGTGGCAAATCGATACTCCCGCCCATCGTACTCAAACGTGCCTTCGAGTTCAATCTCTTCATAGACTTCAACATCAACTTGGTCAATCACCGAATACTCGCCATCACTCACACGGATCTCTATGGTGTAACTGCCAATTTCATCAGGGGCAACCCAGGTGATGGTGGGTTTGGTTGTTCCAACAGGAAAAGTTCCAAAAGCGCAACTCCAGAGGTACTGCAATTGATCACCGTCATAATCAACCGCCTGACAACTTAATGTGCTGCTTTCTCCAGGCAATATACTTTCAGGATAGGCTGTTAAAGAATTTAAGATCGGAATGAATTCGTTTCGCTGGCAACTGCTGAATAGTACCAATGCTGAAACGATTGTTGAAAATAGGATGGTACGCATAGGGTTTACGGCTTATACCCAAAATTACAAAAAAACCCATACAACCCTACACCTTTTCGTCTCTCGCCTTCCCGATAAATCGGGATCTTCGCTTTGCTCAGACTCGCTTTTACCCTTGTGACCGGTACATGCCTAACAGCATCTTCGAAACCTTTTCGTATCCGGCATAAAAGGCATCGAAAAGCCCTTCGTCTACATGGCCCTGACGATGAACCATATCCAGGATGGCAACGCACTCAAAAATGCTTCCCCGGGCAATGGTGTAATAATGCTTCTTGTCTTCTGTAGTCATCCGTCCTGTTCCCTCAGCCAGATTTAACACCGAACTCATGCTGGCTCGTTTCCACTGGTCTATGATGAAAGGATCAACCTCATTGAGGTCTTTGATGGTTTGGTATACCATCAGATTGAGCTTCTTCAGCTCCTGGTATAGATCTAGCTTTTCAAAATCAAACATGGGGCTTAAAACTTAAGAGTAAGAATAAGAATAAGACTAAGTCAAAGAGTAAAAATAGGATAAAAAATAAGAGGGGACTAATCTGTCCCCTCTCATTTGCAATACTTTTCTTTCAACCACACTTCACACTCATACCCTGCTTGCGGAGAGAGGGGGATTCGAACCCCCGGTACCCCTTACGAAGTACGCCAGTTTAGCAAACTGGTGGTTTCAGCCACTCACCCACCTCTCCGAATAATGTGGTGCAAAAATAAACAATTCTTGTAAGTCCGCAAGAACACCGCAAACAAATTATGTTGGCTATCTTTACCTTAGAGTAAAACTGATTAAATTTTCGGATTATGGCTATGAGAGTGTTGTCAAGTTATCGTGTTGTTATGTTGTCCTGTAGTTTGGTTTTTTTGTTTTCTTGTTCTTCTGATTATCTGGTTAAGAATGAGCAGTCTGTATATCAGATTGTGCTCGATGAACCTGACAATCCTCACCAGATTCGGGCTGCAAAATTAATGCAGCATTATGTGAACCAACTCACCGGTGTGATCGTACCCATTGGTCGAGATAGTCTCGAATTGGCTGAGCATATTCTGCGAATCAGTTTGGATAATGACTGTCATCCGGATGGCTTTACACTGGGCCAAACCGAAGAAGGATTTCTGATCAAAGGTGGAACCCACAAAGGGTGCATCTACGGTGTAATATACCTTTTGGAGCAGGAATGGGGATGCCGAAAATATAGTCCCGATTTTGAAGTCATACCAAAGCATAAAGGCCTTATTCTACCTGATGATGAAATCACTAATGCACCCAAAAACAATTACAGGATCATAAATGGACGCTTTGGTCAGGATGCTGATTATCAGGATTGGCAGGCAATTGATGTCATACAGGATCAGTTTGCCAATCGATTCTATGTACACACTTTCAATCGACTGATTCCTTGGGAAGAGCATCTGGATGATCATCCCGAATATTATTCAGAAGTAAATGGCCGACGTATTAAAGACCAGTTGTGTCTGACAAATCCTGATGTTTTGAGAATCACCATCGCACACCTCCGGGAGGAGATAAAAAAACAACCGGATAAACACCTATGGTCTGTGAGTCAAAATGATAATTTCAGCTATTGCCAATGTGAAGACTGCCAAAAGATCATTGACGAGGAGGGTACCGCTGCCGGACCCATAATCCGGTTTGTAAATAAAATTGCTGATGAATTTCCTGACCAGGTGATTTCGACACTGGCCTATCAGTATAGCCGGCAAGCTCCGAAAATAACCAAACCCCGAGACAATGTTCAGATCATGCTTTGTACGATTGAATTGAGTCGGTCTTTACCTATTGCCGATGAACCGAGAAGCGCTTCGTTTTTGAAAGATCTCGAAGACTGGGGAAAAATAGCGAAGCTCATCTACCTGTGGGATTATACAGTGAATTTTTCACACCACATCAGTCCCTTTCCAAATTACCATGTACTTCAGCCCAATATTCAGCTCTTTACCGAGAATCATGTGCATGAGCATTTCCAGCAGAGCAATACCGACACGGGGCACGAATTTTCTGAGCTTAAATCTTACCTGATTGCTCACCTGCTGTGGGACCCATATACCGATGTCGATTCATTGATTCAGGATTTCACTCATGGTTATTATGGTGATGCAGCTCCCCTGGTTCTGGATTATTTCCATGCCTTGCAAGACGACATTGCCAATACTGGTGAGTGGCTCGATATTTACGGACATCCAACCGCTCACGAAAGCACTTTTCTGGCTGAAGAAAAAGTGAATCGGTATTTGAAATTATTCGAGCAGGCACAAGAGAGAGTGCTAAACGATTCGGCTCGTCTAATCCATGTCAAAACCGCTGCTTTACCTATCCAATATGCTGCCATGGAGATAGGGAAAAACCACATGTTTGAATCCCGGGGTTGGTACACCATAGAAGACGATCAATACACGCCACGCCAAACCATGCTTGACTGCTTAAACGAGTTTATTGCCACGTGCAGACAAGCCGGAGTCAATACTGTAAATGAATCGGGATTGCTGCCTGAAGCCTATTACGAAGCCACCATGCGCTTTATTGATGTGCAGGTTGAAGGCAATCTCGCATTCAGAAAGCAGGTAACCGCTGATCCCCAGCCGGCTGTAAAGTATAGCCGGGGAGATCTCAGCTATCTGTCTAACGGTGTACAAGGCGCCAGCGATTATAAAGTACACTGGCTGGGCTGGGAAGCACAGGATTTCACGCTTACCTTAGATTTGGAACAAACGATATCAGCTGAGCAGGTAAGTATTGGTACCCTGTACGACCCTAAAAGCTGGATCTTTCATCCCAAAGAAATAAGCTGTTCATTCTCAATAGATGGTCTGGAGTTTAATTCATTGGATATTAATCAACTACACGGTGATCAAAGCGATGAACCTGTTACCCGTACTCATTTTTTCACCCTGCCGGATACCCCCATACGCTACATCCGTTTTCATATCAAGGGTACCCATGCCAATCCGGGATGGCACCCATCAGCTGGTGGAAAGAGTTGGGTATTCGTAGATGAGATTGTAGTTCGGTAGTTTTTATTTTTACCCAGTTCCTCCGAACGAAGTGAGCGAATCCCGTGAGTTAAGCGAACAAATCCCTGGGAGCGAAGCGAGCAATTCCCTTTTTTTCGTAAGTTTAGGCAAACAACTCAACCCTATGTTTACCAAAGGAATGAAAATTGGCATTCTAACTGCTGGAGGTGATTGCCCTGGTTTGAATGCAGCAATTCGGGGCGTAGGAAAAACAGCTATGCTCGAATATGGTATGCGTGTTTACGGTTTTTCTTCGGGGTACTCCGGACTGATCGAAAACAACTACCAGGAGTTTAACGAAACCCAGCTGTCGGGGATTTTAACAGTTGGAGGAACTATTTTAGGTACCAGCCGCGAAAAACCATTCAAAAAAGGCGGAAAACCTGATAATAAGGGCATGTTTACCAAACCAGAGAAGATCAAAGAAAACTACCAAAATCTTGAACTGGATTGCGTGGTTTGCATCGGTGGAAATGGGACCATGAAAACAGCATTTAAATTGTCTGAATTGGGATTGAATGTGGTTGGCATCCCAAAAACCATCGACAACGATGTGTGGGGTACCGATATCACATTTGGGTTTGATAGTGCCCTCAATATTGCAACTGAGGCCATCGACCGGCTTCATTCCACTGCCAATTCACACAAGCGAACCATGGTAATAGAATTGATGGGGCATCATGCTGGATGGTTGGCCCTGTATGCAGGGATTGCTGGAGGTGGAGATTTAATTCTACTGCCTGAGCTGCCCTATGATGAAGAACGGGTAGTCAGATATATAAAGAAACGAATAGCCATGAAAAAGCCATATAGCATAGTTGTAGTGGCTGAGGGTATTCACCGCAATGGCAGCCATTCAGCGGCACAGCATATCGGTCAGCTGATTAGCGATGAAACCGGTAGTGAAACCCGTGAGACCATTCTAGGATACATTCAACGTGGTGGAACACCATCTCCTATGGATCGCATTTTAGCTACAAGGTACGGTGCCTATGCTGCGCAAATGATTGCCCAAAAGGAGTACGGAAAAATGGTCGCCCTGAAAGGCAATGAACTGACTAGCATCCCGCTTGAGGATGCTGGATCTAAAACACGATTAGTTGAGTCTGATAATCCATTGATACAGAAAGCCCGCTATATGGGAGCTTCTTTCGGAGATTGATACCTGCAAATGAAAACCCTTTTTATTACCCGTCATGCCAAGACTATCCCAGGTGGTGGTCAATTGGCTGATTTCGATCGTTATTTGTCACCACGCGGACCAAAAGATTTGAAATTGGTTGCAAACGAGCTGATCGAATTAGAGTATGAACCTGATTTAATTATCAGTAGTCCGGCCGTTCGGGCCAAACAAACTGCCGAGATCATGGCTGAGCTGTTTGATTATCCGGTAGGCCAAATTAAATACCTGAATCACCTGTATGGTTACTTCAGTACCCAACAAATCATAAAAGACATTAGCCAGATTGGGGCCAAGGCCAGAAGTGTAATGATCGTCGGGCATAACCCTTCAATGGCCGAATTGGGCGAAGATTTGACCTATTCATTTCATGAACACTTGCCAACAAGTGGAACATTGGTCATTGATTTTGAGGTGACTAAATGGGATTATGTGAGTGAAGGCTCTGGCATGTTGTCTCAGTTTATTTTCCCCAGCGCCTTAAGAGACTAACACATGAACAATACACGCGCCAAAGAAATTAGTTGGCTGGCCTTTAACGAAAGGGTATTGCAAGAGGCCGGCAAAGAACATGTGCCTCTAATTGAACGCTTTCGGTTTCTGGGGATATATTCAAATAACCTGGATGAGTTTTTTCGGGTGCGTGTGGCGACATTGAAACGGCTGGCCGAGTTGGGATCCTCGGTCAAAGAACTATTAGGGGCAGATCCGGCAACCATCTTACGCGAGGTTAATGAACTGGTTTTAGAGCAGCGGCAGCAGTATGAGGCTGTTTTTAATAAGCTCGTAAAAGACTTAGAGAAGGAAGACATTTTCGTTCTCGATGAACTGACAGCCACCGGTAAACACAAAGAGTTCATTATTCGGTATTTCTATACCAAAGTCCGGCCCAAACTGATGCCTATCATGATTGACCAGTTGAAGAAATTCCCAGAACTGGATGACGATAGCATTTACCTGGCTTCGGTGCTGATTCAATCAGGGAAGAACAAGAAGCGCTTTGCACTGATCAAAGTACCAACCGATGAATTACCCCGGTTCTTGATCCTTCCAAAAATTGGCGATAAAAAATTCTTCATCTTTCTAGATGACGTGATTCGACTGGGCTTGAGCGATTTGTTTCATATTCAGAACTTCGACCATACCGAAGCCTATACCATTAAACTAACTAAAGATGCTCAGCTTGACATCGACGATGACATCGGAGTGAGCTATGTAAATAAGGTGGCAAAGGGTCTGAAAAAACGTGATGAAGGTGAACCCGTTCGTTTGGTCTATGATAATAGCCTGCCGGATTATTTCTTGAGCTACCTGAAAAAACGACTCCGACTTAAAGATGTTGATGCTGCCATCCCAGGCAGTCGCTATCACAACCTAAAGGATTTTATGAAGGTGCCGAACCTGGGTTCAGAGCGTTTAACCTATACACCATTAGCACCCATTCCCCATTCGGCTATCAGCAGAAACAGGAGTCTTTTCAATAGCATAAAAGAACAGGATATTCTCTTGCATTTTCCTTATCACAGCTTCGACCATTTTACCGATCTGTTGAGAGAAGCAAGTATTGATCCGAAGGTGACCGAGATTAGAATAACGGTCTACCGGCTTGCTGATCAGTCGAATGTGATCTCTGCTTTGCTGAATGCCCTGCGTAATGGCAAACAAGTTACTGTGGTGGTGGAGCTAACGGCTCGCTTTAGCGAACAATCAAATATTGAATATTCAAACCAACTGGTCGAAGAAGGGGCACGCGTTATTTATGGAGTTCCAGGATTGAAAGTTCATGCTAAGTTGTGCCAAATAACCAGAAAGAGTAAGGGGCAAATAGATCGATTTACCGCTGTTGGAACCGGTAATTTCAATGAAGAAACTGCCAAGGTATTCAGTGATGTTCTGCTTATTACACACAATGCTGAAATTGGAAATGAAGTTGATCAACTCTTTCGCTTCTTCAAGCATAATTACCTGGTTGGGGAGTACCATGTGCTCATCCCCTCTCCGTTTGACCTACGAACAAAAATGGCCTACTGGATAAAGAATGAAATTAGCAACGCCAGGGAGGGCAAACCAGCTTATATCCATTTGAAGCTGAATAATCTGGTTGATCACGAAATTATCCAGCTCCTGTTACTGGCAGCTGATAGTGGGGTAGAAGTAAAGCTTAATATCAGAGGAATGTTTTCGCTGATTATGCCCGATGAGGAAAAGGAAAATCTGCAGGCTATTGCACTTATTGATCGCTTTCTTGAACACACGCGCCTGTTCTTTTTCTGCAATGGGGGGCAGGAAAAACTCTATTTCAGTTCAGCCGATTTGATGACTAGAAATCTTGACAGACGTGTCGAAGTCACCTGTCCGGTTTTGGATCCGAAATTGCACGAAGAGCTCAGAACCATGTTTGACATCCAATGGGCTGATAATACTCAGGCGAGAATTCTCGATCGACCTCTGTCGAACACCCATAAACTAAGCCCGGGTGAGCCAATTCGATCTCAAGTTGCCTTTTACAAATTCCTGAAAGGGATGAAGAAAGGCTGATTTGGTCAAAAAGTCGAGCATTGTTTTGGCGAGGCCAGGTTATGCACTTATTTTAGTTGTGACCATCAGGAGATCATACCATGGTAACTCGCGATGCATCCCACATGACTGACCAACTTGAGGCGCTTGAACGTGAACTCAATGCCGCCAGAAAAAAGAATGCCCTGTTTCCAAATTATTTAGCTGGTTTATCCCACGACATTCGAACCCCGCTAAATGCCATTGTGGGATTTGCCGGACTCATGGGAGATGCAGATCTCGATCAGGACCAGGTTGATTTTTATTCAACCATGATCACGCGCAGCTCTAGAAAACTGTTGACCATGATTTCAAATCTAATCGATCTGGCAAAAATCGAGACTGACAATATACATCTATTCTTTGAGCGAATGAGTATTGGTGAATTGTTTGAAGAGCTCAAAGAAGAGATGGTCGAAGAGCGTAGAATCTACGATAAAAGCTCAATTGATTTGCTGTTTCAGGCCCCCAGTAATGGATCAAGTTTCATCACAAGCGATCGATCCCGTCTATTTCAGGTGCTTAAGATCCTGATGGATAATAGCCTGAAATACACCAATTCTGGGAGGATTTCACTCATAGCCCGATCTGGTAAAGAGAACCAGATTCATTTCATTATTCAGGATACTGGAGCTGGAATGAATGAAGACACCCGTAATGCACTTTTCACCCTATTCCCGGTTGAAGTGAGTGATGAACCGATGGTGAAACTAAAAACCCGTGGTTTGGGTATGTTGGTTGTCTATAAACTGGTTGAATTAATGGGTGGCTTGATATCAGTAGAATCAGCGCTCGGTAAAGGAACCACCATCACCATTACTCTTCCCCGTGCACAGGACGTGACAAATAAGTAAGTGCTTGATCAATTTTTTCCTCAAGAGGTGTAAAACCATCAATCCAAAAAATCTCTGTACCCATTCGCTGCATTCGTCTGAACCAGGTCATCTGCCTTTTTGCGAACTGATGAATGGCGGTATTGAGTTTTGATACCATTTCATCGTAACTTACCTTATTCTGCAGATACCACGAAATCCACTTGTATTCCAATCCAAAGTATTCCATGGCAGCTGCACCATACCGTTGCTGAAGTGAGTCTACTTCATCGACCATGCCTTCTTTCAGTCGTTGATGCAAGCGGTTGGTAATCCGGCCTCGTTCTGTTTGCCGGTCATACCTGATCCCAATCACGCCATATGAAATATCAGGGAATTCATCACCTGCCGGATGGGTTTGATAATAAATCGCAATTTCCAAAGCACGTACTAACCTCTTCCGATTGTCGGTATCTGAAGTGTTGTGGAGGGGCTGGATGGTTTTGAGGTCTTGAATCAATTCTTCATCGGTTTTGCCACTTATACTGGCTCTAAATGATTCATCCGGAGGCACTTCAGTCATCCGGTAGCCTTTCATAACAGCCTCAAGGTACAAGCCGGTACCCCCACAGATGATGGCTTGACGCTGGCGATTAGTAATGTCAGCGTAGGCGTTCAGAAAATCCTTCTGGAATTGATACACATTATAAGGTTGGTTGGGATCAACAATATCGATCAAGTGATAGGGTATCTGTATTTGCTCGATGCTATAATCGTCATAGTCTTTTCCGGTGCCCAGATCCATACCTCGGTAAACCTGTCTTGAATCGGCTGAAATAATCTCACCCTGTAATCGAAGCGCCAAATGAGCAGCAAAAGTAGTCTTGCCTGAGGCTGTGGGTCCGAGAACCACGATCAGGTTCTGCTCACCTCGATTGTTCGTTTGTTTATCCATCGGTATAAAAATCGTATTTTTGCACCTCGCTATGAGCAACAATATACGCATAAAGAACAAAAAGGTGCTTCGTGAATATCACCTCGAAGATAAATATGTGGCAGGTATTCAATTGGTTGGGACTGAAATAAAATCAATTCGAGCCGGTAAAGCAAGCCTGGTTGATTCGTTTTGTTTCTTTCGCAACGGTGAGTTGTTCATAAAGGGCATGCATGTCGCAGAATATGCCTTGGGAACCCACTGGAACCACAGCCCGACTCGCGAACGTAAACTGTTGCTGAACCAACGTGAATTAAGAAAGCTTGACAAAAAAGTCAGGGAACGTGGCTACACCATTGTTGCCTACGCACTTTTTGTCAACGATCGAGGTTTTGCCAAACTTGATATTGCCTTAGCCCGTGGAAAGCAAACTCACGACAAACGCGAAGATATTAAACGACGCGACATCGCCCGCGACATCGAGCGCCGCATCAAGTAGGTGTTAGAAATTAGGTGACAACAAGAACTGTCCGTAAAAATCGTCGATTATCTTGACTGCCTCTTCGGGGGTGTCAACGACGCTAAAGAGATTGAAATCTTCTATGCTCACATTGTGGCCCTCACTGTGCATCACCTCTTTCATCCACTTAACAAGACCTGACCAGTAGCTGGTCCCTACTAAAACAATCGGAAATTGTCCGATTTTTCCGGTTTGAATGAGTGTTAAGGCTTCGAAAAGCTCATCGAAAGTACCAAATCCACCAGGCAGAACAATAAATCCCTGAGCGTATTTTTGAAACATGGTTTTACGTACAAAGAAATACTGAAAGTTGATCAGTTTATCACGATCGATGTACGGATTGGCATCCTGCTCAAAAGGCAAATCAATATTAATCCCAACAGACTTTCCTTTCCCCTCACTTGCCCCTTTATTGGCAGCTTCCATAATCCCTGGGCCACCACCAGTAATGACTCCATAGCCCAATTCGGTGAGCCTGGTTCCGATCTGAACTGCGGCTTCATAATAGGGTGTACCTGGTTTGGTTCGAGCACTCCCGAAAACAGCCACACTGGGCCCGATTTTGCCGAGTTTCTCAAATCCCTCAACGAATTCAGCCATTACTTTGAAAATCCGCCACGAATCTTCTGTTTTTATTTCGTTCCACGTTTTCTGCTTAAATGCATCGCGGATCATGTCTTCCTGATTCATACTGCTTATTGCTTTTGAGTGGTTAATTGTAGTTCTTCTCTCAGGTACTGACCTGTGTAGCTTTTCTTATTTTGTGCCAAAGTTTCGGGTGACCCCTGATGAATCACCTTACCCCCTTTGGTTCCCCCTTCGGGCCCCATATCAATGATATAATCGGCAACCTTGATGACCTCCATGTTGTGCTCAACCACAATGACTGTATTGCCTTTGTCAACCAAGCGATTCAATACTTTTAGCAATACCCTGATGTCTTCAAAATGCAAACCAGTGGTTGGTTCATCGAGTATGTAGAGTGTTCGGCCTGTGTCTCTTTTTGCCAGTTCGTTCGACAGTTTTACCCGTTGCGATTCACCACCCGACAAGGTAGTTGAGGCCTGTCCGAGCGTCAGGTATCCTAATCCGACGTCTTGCAAAGCCTTTAGTTTTGTAGCAATTTGAGGTTGGTTTTCAAAAAAGTCTACACCAAGATTGATGGTCAGATTCAATACATCCGAAATAGACTTTCCTTTGTACCGAACCTCCAAGGTTTCTCGGTTGTAGCGTTTGCCGTTGCACTGATCGCACTGCACATAAACATCCGGCAGGAAATTCATCTCAATGGTTTTTAAACCTGCACCCTGACAGCCTTCACAACGTCCTCCTTTGACGTTGAAAGAAAATCGTCCTTGTTTATAGCCCCTGATCTGTGACTCAGGTATTTTAGAGAACAGAGCCCGGATATCGCTGAAAACACCAGTGTAAGTAACCGGGTTTGACCGTGGGGTTCTGCCAATCGGAGATTGATCAACAACGATAACTTTATCTATGTGTTCAATACCCTTTATGCTTTTGTAGGGTAAGGGATCTTTGACTGAATTGTAGAACCGTTGACTTAGAATCGGATGGAGTGTTTCATTGACCAGCGTTGATTTTCCACTTCCGCTAACCCCTGTGATGCAAATAAACTGGCCCAGTGGAATTCGAATATTTACGTTTTTAAGATTATGGCCTGATGCGCCCGTTAATTCTAATATGGGTCCCGAGCCATTTCTTCTGATTTCTGGGATGGGAATTTGTTTTTCATGACGGAGGTACTGACCCGTTAAAGTTTGACTCTTTTTAATGTCATCGGGAGTACCAATGGCAACGATTTCACCACCATGTCGGCCCGCATAAGGCCCCATATCAACGACATGATCGGCTGATTCAATCATTTCTTTATCGTGTTCAACCACAATGATCGAATTGCCTACATCTCTGAGTTTTTTCAATGCGTCGATCAACCTGAGATTGTCTCGGTGATGTAGCCCGATGCTCGGTTCATCAAGGATGTACAACACATTGACTAGCTGGCTACCAATCTGTGTGGCGAGTCGGATGCGTTGGCTTTCACCTCCAGATAATGACCGGGTGCTTCTGTCGAGTGACAGATAATCAAGACCCACTTCCTTCAGGAAGGACAGGCGATTGCGAATTTCTTTCAAGATTTCAACAGCAATCTTCTTCTGCCGCTCGTTCATTCGGTCTTCTAGATTTTTGAACCAGGCAACCAAGTGGGCAATATCAAGCTGGGCAAGCTCAGCGATGTTTTTATTGTCAATCTTAAAATAACGCGATTCTTTTTTTATTCGACTGCCATGACAATCAGGACAACTTACTGTTTTGATGAATTGGTTGGCCCACTTTTGCGCTTTCTTAGACTGATTGTCGTTCTTTTGGAGGCTGATATAGCTGACAATTCCATCGAAACTTAAAAAGTAATTTGATGACGAACCCAGCGGTGTATTCTCCAATTTAAACGTTTCATCCGATCCGAACAGGATGATATGCATGGCATCTTCCGGGATTTTCGAAATGGGCTGATCCAGGGTAAAACCATATTTTTTTGCGATGGCTTCAAGCTGCCAGAATATCATTCCGTTCTTGTATTTTCCCAGCGGGGCGATGCCACCTGATTTGATACTCACCGATTGGTCGGGAATGATTTTTTCGTGATCGATTTCATGCACATAACCCAATCCTTTGCAATGGGGACAGGCTCCTTGTGGAGAGTTGAATGAGAAACTGTTAGGAGCAGGTTCATCGTAGGAGATACCGGTTGTCGGACACATTAACTGACGGCTAAAGAAGCGAGGATCAGTGCCATCGAGATCGGTGACCAGGGTCACCCCTTTACCCTCTCTCATAGAGGTTTCAAGTGAACCTTTAAGACGTTTTCTATTGCTTGAATCTATTTTCAGCCGGTCTACCACCATTTCAATGGTATGTGTTTTATACCGGTCGAGTTTCATGCCAGGATGAATCTCTTTGATTTTCCCGTTCACTCGTACATATAGATATCCTTTGCGCCTGATCTGTTCAAACAAATCCTTATAGTGCCCTTTTCGTGATTTTACCAGTGGTGCCAGTAACTGCACATGGGCGTTCTCAAATTGATCTTGTATGAGGCGTATTATTTGTTCATCGGTGTAGCGCACCATTTTTTCGCCAGATTCATAAGAGAATGCCTCTGAAGCCCGGGCATAAAGAAGTCGTAAAAAATCATAGATTTCAGTGGTTGTGCCAACGGTCGATCTCGGATTTCTTGATGTGGTTTTTTGCTCGATCGAGATTACCGGACTCAAGCCGTTGATTTTGTCGACATCAGGTCGCTCCATATTGCCCAAGAATTGACGGGCATAGGCCGAGAAGGTTTCCATGTATCGACGCTGACCTTCTGCATAAATGGTATCAAAAGCCAGACTTGACTTGCCACTTCCACTTAATCCGGTTATTACGGTCAAAGCATCGCGGGGAATGTCGACATCTACATTCTGCAGGTTATGTACCCGTGCTCCAATTACCTCTATTTTGTCTTCGAATGTCATTGATGCTTACAAATGGATAACTTCATCATAAGCTGCGGCTGCTGCTTCCATGATGGCCTCTGACATAGTTGGGTGGGGGTGCACCGATTTAATAATCTCCTCTCCTGTGATCTCCAGTTTTCTGGCAACAACCAATTCTGCAATCATTTCAGTCACATTGGCTCCAATCATGTGTCCGCCGAGTAGTTCACCATGCTGAGCATCAAATATCAGTTTTACAAAACCATCTTTGGCGCCAGCGGCACTGGCTTTACCTGAGGCCGTGAATGGGAATTTACCGACTTTAATTTCATATCCAGCTTCGACGGCTTTCTTTTCGGTATATCCTACTGATGCGACTTCTGGGCTGGTGTAAGTACATCCGGGTATGTTGTTGTAGTTTAATGGATCTGGATTTTTACCATTCATTTTTTCGACGCAGATGATCCCCTCAGCTGATGCGACATGAGCAAGTGCAATTCCAGGAATGACATCCCCAATCGCATAAACTCCCTCCACACTCGTTTTATAAAACTCATCTACTACCACAAAGCCATTATCAGTTTGTATTCCGGCTTCTTCCAATCCTAGATTCTCTGTATTAGGCGCTATGCCTACAGCCGATAATACAATCTCTGCTTCTTTGATTTCCTCGCCTTTTTTAGTTTCGATTTTGACCTGACACAAGTCTCCTGAGCTGTCAACCTCTTTGACCTGCGCTTTGGTCATTACCTTAATTCCGGCTTTTTTCAGTGACCGGGCCAGCGTTTTTGAGACTTCACTGTCTTCATTAGGCACTATTTCTGGCATAAATTCAACCAGGGTAACGGCTGTTCCCATGGCATTGTAAAATGAGGCTAACTCAGTGCCGATGGCTCCAGATCCGACAACCACCATAGAGGCGGGTTTGTTTTCGAGTACCAGGGCCTCACGATAACCAATTATTTTCTTTCCGTCTTGCT
>CAYUGX010000097.1:0-14487 GCA_964444375.1 uncultured Porphyromonadaceae bacterium
AGACCCTGATTATCCACTCTTCTGTCAACACGGTAAATCCTTCTTTCCCAGGTATAGAAAAACCAGCATAATCATCTTTTGGAACTCCGGTAAGGGTAGCCGCTACGTTAGGATCAACGAAGGCCACGTGGTCTTGGCCAACCCGGCATTCTGCAAACACTGATCCCGATTCCAGCCCAATGAGGTTGTTGAATCTCACGGTTCCCATTTCGCTTGCCAAGTTCCAGAAATCAGTATTGACTCCTTTCCAGGTTGATCTCGTCCAGGGATTCCAGATGCCCATGTGATGCAGGTGATCAGGTGGTTGAACCCAGGTCAATACCTGACCAGAAGGAGAAAACAAGGGGTGAATGAATCCACTTCGTTCAAATTTCTGTGCGATCCCTTCAGGAGGAGCTAAAATGGCATGCCGATAGTGCACCAATTCCTGATCATTTTTTTGAATCACGATGGTGGTATCATTCAGGTTGGTCTGCATATGGCCAGGTGATGACAAGCCAGGTACCCCATCTCCATCAGCAGCTTCATATAAACTAAAAAGCCGATTATCGGCACTCAAGGAGGTAAATACAAATACCAATTCTGTCTGTTCACCCGATTTGACCTGACAGGAGATCTTTTCATCGCTGCCCTTTCCTTCTTTCAGGTAGTAATGGGCATCAGGTTTGATCAGACCCGGATTCAAGGGTATAGCCAGCGGAACATCTATTCCAGGTACATTGAGGTCTTCCACCTGAAGAGTGGCAATTTTTTTCTGGGCCCACAGCGGAGCCACTGCCAGTACGAATAGTAAAATCGATGAAAGGAATGGCTTATTCATAGTAGTATATTTTATACTCCAGAGAAGGCACTAAAGCCCCCATCAATGGGTAATACAACGCCAGTAACAAAACGGGAGGCATCACTCAATAAATAAAGAACTGCACCTATTAATTCATCAGCTTCACCAAATCTGCCCATTGGGGTTTTGCGTATTACATCCCTGCCACGGTCAGTAAAGGTTCCATCTTCATTGATCAGCAAGCGTCTATTTTGCTCGCCAATAAAGAAACCCGGAGCAATTGCATTTACACGAATGCCTTCGCCGAATTTCATCGCCAACTCGGTGGCTAGCCATTGTGTAAAATTACTAATTCCGGCCTTAGACGCCGAGTAGCCCATCACTCGTGTAATCACAGGACCAGCAGCCATAGAAGAAATGTTCAAAATGGTGCCGCTGCCCTGATCGGCCATAACTCGGCCAAAAACCATGCTGGGAAGTACAGATCCAATGAAATTCAGGTCCATGACTTTTCTCAAGTCATCAAGCTTCAAATCAAAGAAGGTTTGATCAGGACCGATGGTGGCTCCTGGCATATTTCCCCCAGCTCCATTTATCAAAGCATCGATTCGACCATATTTTTCCAAAACGATCGATTTGACCTTTAACAAACTGGCTTCATCAAGTACATTTGCTTCTAATCCTATAGCTTCACCTTTTTGCTGAATGAAACCGTGGGCTTGTTGTTCTGCACGTTCAGCATGCAGATCAAGCACCACAAGTTTACAGCCTGATTGAGCCAATCCATGGCCGATTGAAGTCGCTAAAACACCAGCTCCGCCTGTAATAACTACTACCTTGTCCTTTAGCTTGAAAATCTGATCAATATAACTCATAACAATACTTCCGTGTGCGCACACGAAAGTACCGGAAAAAAGCTATTCTTCCAAACTATATCGGAGATGATCTAACAAAATTGGAATTTCAGCTGCATCAACACCCAGCTGAATTAGATAGGATTGATCCTCTTCAAATGATTCGACAAATTGCTCAAAAGTCAACTCACTACGTTGGATACTATCGAGGTAAAGATTGAGGGCCATTTTTCGGTTCCCGTCGCACCATTCAAGATGTCCCAGATTCATTAAATCATAGGGATTTGGCTTTCTTTCCTGTAGTTTACTATAGTATTTCCTAGCTTGATCAAACTTACCCATCACCAATGAACACCAGGCAATGGGTCGCCAAACTTTATGGTTATCAGGTTGAAGATATTCAACCTTGAAGTACGATTTGAGTGCAGCCTCAAACTCTTTAGCATCGAGCAAACAGTGCCCAATAGATACCACAGTATGCAAATCATCAGGATCGATTTGTTCTGCTTGCCTGTAGTAGTCAAGTGCTTGATCTGATTGCCCAATGAAGCGATAACATTGTCCTATTTTTTTCAGGTTCCATTTGTTATCCGGCAGGAGAATATCAGCTTTAAGATAGAACTTCAGAGCGTCCTTGAAATTACCTAATTTTTGATAGCAGAAACCAATTTTTTGCATGACTTCTGCAGCTCCACCATATTCAGAATGAATTAATTGATAGACTTCAGCTGCTTCTTCATAGTATTGCTTGCCAAAGTAGAAGGCGGCAATGGTATAGAGGATTTTTTCGTCGTGAATGAATAGATCCTTAAAAAAGCTCTTGTTGTGGAAGTCAAGTCTCCAAGTAAAAATATCTTCAAAGGCCTTATGTTCAGGATGTAATTTGTAAAAACGATACAGATCTTGTGCATACTGGCGAATCACTTTGCCGGCCTTTTTGTGATCATTCAATAATTCCTCGTCTTTCAATATTTCGCTAATTTGCTCAGATTCAGCTTTGAGGCCATCAGACAGGAATTGCTTCATATCATCGGGCATCGATTGTATACCATAGCAAAACGAATACTTATCTGAGTTACACATAAAAGCGCTATCCGCAATAGCCTCCATGAATTTCACAAACCAGGATTCAGTATTGTCTTCGCTCAATTTCCTAATCTCAGGATGATCTGCAGTGAAGGGGAAAAACCAGTTTGGCAGGTGTCTGAAAAACGGAAAATGCTTAAGCATGCTAAAGGAGCTCATAAATACATCAGATCCCTCCATCTGCAGTTCAGTCAATTCTTCCATTTTTCCTTTCAATTCGGGACTGTCATCAAGGATTTCTTCCCATTCGGGGTTTTGGTCTTCACCAAGGCTTTCCTTGAGCAGTCGGTCGAGATCGAGTTTCTTTTTTAACTGGGGAGTGAACTTCATCATCTCAGGCAGAATTTCCTCTTGCATCCGCTTAGTGAGCTTTTCGGTGTCTTTGCTCCGAATCAGTTGAATGATGACCTCCTCCACGCCCTTTTTAAATCCGGGATCCTCATCTTTCAGCAATAATCGATTTCGAATGCCAGGGTATACTTTGAGGCGTTGATCATATTTATAAAAAGCGATCAGCAGCCCAATTAAGGCCCTTTGCTGAAGCTCGTTGTTATCTGATTCATAAAAATCAAATAGTCTCTCGAACTTGCCTTTATCAAAGAAGCGCCATAAACTCAAATTAATCGCAGAAACCAAGACCATTTGCTCGTGCTCATTCAAGTGCGACGAGACAAGGATCTCTTTTACAAACTCGTGTTCTTGCACCCTGTACTTATCCGTAAGCCACAGGTAATTGAATAATTGAGACAGCTTCTGCTGGTAGAGATCCGGATTTGTTGATCGCAATTCATGCAATTGCGCTACAAGTCTGGAAGCTTCTCCCCCACTAATTTGCATCCACTGGTCTTTGAAAATTCGTTTTTGCACATGAATGTGCTCAACTGAATCGCGGGTTAGCAGAAATTCTGCACATTGGTCAGCGAGCTCATAGACACTGGTTAATAATTTGCTGTATACATTTTGACGCTCTGGATCCTCAATTCCGTCGATGGTGTATTTCAACATATATTTGTACGTGACATCCAACTCCTCTTTTTCGCGAATCCATTCACCACGACCAGCTTCATGAACAAAAGGATGTATCTTGTCGAGGGCCTCTTTAAGTCGATTTACTGACAAAAGGTCAGTAATTTTCTGATATGTACTGCGTATTTCCCGATCAATCATAGTACATAGGGTACTGCAAAAACCGGGCAAATCTTTCTGTGGGATCTTAGTGATTCATGATGAATTTCAACTCGCCACCAGCCAGAATCTCTTCATGTGTGATAAATGAACGATCAAGCTTAACACCATTTAGTAGCACTTCATCTACCAGGTAGTTGTCTGATGTTAAATGCTCAGCCAGGATGATGAATTTCCTATCCCCTTCAAGTGGCAGAATCACTTTGTCAAAGGCAGGGGTACCCAGTTGGTACTTACCATCTGCTGGATTAAAGGGATAAAAGCCAAGGGCGCTGAACACATACCAGGCTGACATCTGCCCACAATCTTCGTTGCCACATAAACCATCAGGAAGGTCAGTATACAGCTCATTACGGATCTGATGAATGAGTTTTTGGGTTTTATCGGGTTGGCCAACAAAATTGAAGAAATAGGCCGTATGGTGACTGGGTTCATTACCATGAGCATACTGACCGATCAATCCTGAAATATCTGATGAAGCATGCTCTCCCTGAACGCTTTCGGTATGTGAAAACAAGGAGTCAAGTTTGGCTGCAAATCCTGATTTGCCACCTAACAGATCAATCAGGCCGTCAGGATCATGAGGGACGAACCAAGTGTATTGCCAGGCATTGCCTTCGGTATATTCATCATCACGGTGATTACTATACAAGGGATTGAAACCAGCCTTCCAGGTACCGTCAGCCAATTTACCCTGCATAAAACCGGTTTCAGGATTAAAAACAGCCCGGTAACTTTGTGCTCTATTCATGAAAGTCTCATATTCATCTAGTTTACCGAGTTTCTTGGCCAATTGTGCTATGCACCAGTCATCGTATGCGTATTCAAGTGTAATTGAAACCGATTCATTAACCATGTCAGCTGGGCAAAATCCATATTCGCGGTATTCTTTTGCCCCCCTGATGTCTTGCATAGCACTGGCTTTTACTGCCTCAAACGCTTTTTCATAATCAAACTCAATGCCTTTCAAAGCCGCATCCACGATCACAGGTATGGCATGGTAGCCAATCATACAATTCGTCTCGCAACCCTCGAGAGTCCAGACAGGTAATAGACCGCTTTCATCATAGTGAACCAGCATGGCCTTAATCAATTCAGGTACCCGTTTGGGCTGTAACAAGGTAAATAAGGGATGATTGGCTCTGAAGGTATCCCACAAGGAGAAAACAGTGTAGTTATCCCAACCATCTGTTTGGTGGATCTGGCGATCAATACCCCGGTATTTACCATCAACATCTGAAAAGAGATTAGGTGCTATAAAGCAATGATATAATGCCGTATAGAAGGTCCTTTTTAATGACAGGTCTTCGGTTTCAACTGTGATACTTGACAATTCTGAATTCCATTGATCTGCCGCAGCTGCTGCATATTCATTAAAGTTCCAGTGTCCCGCTTCAGCCATCAGGTTGTTCACTGCTCCAGTTTCATTGGTAGGTGAAACAGCAACTTTGACCATCAGATCTTGAATGGACTCATCGAAACTCAACAGGGCTTCGGTGTATTTTCCTGTAACCATCATATGATCTTCATGTTCGAGTCCTGCCCTGAATAATCGGACCCCTTCTATAGGTGCTGAAAACGAGGCAGCAAAATACACATGTTGGTTATTTGACCAGCCTTTAGATTTGCGGTAGCCTTTTATGAGGGTGTCATTAATTACGGCAATTTTGGTTTCTGATGGCGCATCCCAGTTAATAGCAAATCCAAGATCGATCAGGACTAACGCTTGTTGTTCTTCTTCAAAGGTGTAATGATGGATTCCCACTCTTGGGGTAGCAGTCAGTTCCACTGTGATTGGCTTGTCGCGCGTCTCCCAATCACGGGTTATCACAGAATAGTATCCGGGGTTGGCCTGCTCTTCGTCGTGGCTAAACCAACTTTTAAAATGGTGTGCAAAGCTTTTTGCCGGGATAAACTCCCCGGGTGCAGGGCTTTCTCTGACGGGGTGCATCAGAATATCTGCCAGGTCACCAATACCTGTACCGCTCAGGTGCTTGTGAGAAAATCCCACGATGGTCGAATCAATCCAGTTATATCCAGAACACCAATCCCATCCGCTTCTTCCGTTATCGGGGCTCAGTTGAACCATACCAAAAGGTGTGGTTGCTCCAGGAAAGGTATGGCCATGATCAGCCGTACCGATAAAAGGATCAACAAACTGGTTATAATCTTTGGAGTCCCTCGCATTACAGGACAATAGCAGGAGGGATGAGCAACATATGGACATCCAGATAATAAAGCGATTCATATCGAATAAAATTACTTCTTTTCAAATTGATCCCAGGCTAATGCACTGGATCCCAATACAGCAGCATTCCGGGAATTGAGTTGTGAAGGTAGTAATTTAACTTTATCCTTGTAAATACTGAGCAGATTCTCCTCGAAGTGTCTCTTCGCTGGCTCAAAAATCAATCCTTTTGAAAGGGCCAAACCCCCGAACAAGAATATGGCCTCAGGATTGGTGTGAGCTACCATATCAGCCAATTTGAATCCCAGCATTTCTCCAGTGTGCTCAAACGCCAAAAGAGCCAGCTCATCACCGGCCAATGCAGCTTCACTGATATGCATAGAAGTCATGTCATTCGGACTGTAACTTCTCAGCGTAGATGGCTTAATGGAGTCAGCCAGTATCTTTTGTAAGGTCCTTGTTATCCCGGTGGCAGAAACATAGGTTTCTAGGCAACCCAGTCTTCCACAACCACATTCACGATTTGTACGACCCGGACGCACAATGGTATGCCCAACCTCACCCGCAAATCCATCTTCACCATACAATAACTCCCCATTCACTACAAAACCACTGCCCAAACCGGTTCCCAATGTAATGACAACAAAATTTTTCATACCCTGAGCTCCGCCATAAACCATCTCTCCTATGGCTGCTGCATTTGCATCGTTAGTTACCAGTACAGGTAATTTGGTATGCACTTTGATCAATTCAGCAAGCGGGACAATTCCTTTCCATGGAAGATCTGCTGACTGTTCAATTGTACCTTTATTGATGTTTCCCATTGGAGCGCCAATACCAATACCTACGACATCGCATTTGTCAGGCAATCGACGGCAAGCCAGTCGCACTTTTTCGTTTAAGGCACCCAGGTAAACTTCGACTTCCTTAAAAGATTTAGTTGAAATACGATCTTCAACCAGAATTTTTCCATCCCGGTCAACTAATGCAAAATCGGTGTTTGTACCTCCGATGTCAATTCCCAGGGCAGCCCGAATCATAGGTTTATCAGTATAGTGGTTCAAAAAACGGAGAACGAACTCTGTTCATTCTCCGTGCAATATAACAAGATTTTTTTCGAGTCGAAAATCTATTCAGGCAGGATGTATTCGTTCCCTACTTTTCTGGCCCGAACCGGTTGATCCAAGTCAATTCCCAATGCAATCCCAATCTCAACCAACAAATTCCATCCGGCAGCCAATTCTACATAGTCGCTGTATTTGCCTCCATCTGGTATGCGCATTGTTGGAAAACTGGTTTGCCTGGTGGAAATCGCAAATACTTTCATTCCTACGCCTTCAGCCAAACAGGTTTCAAATTTTTCTTCTTCACTTTCAAAGGGTTCAACCACAATGACTACTTCATTTTTATCCATCACTTCTTCAATACCATGGACAGCATAGGTGCCCTCAAGAAAATCTGATTTCTTTCTGGTGATTTCGTTGGTTTTCAAGGTCAATTCCTCAACAACCCCCGTATTTCTTCCAGCGAAATAAATGACATCAGCATTTTTCAGTGCCACAACCATTTCTGGGTCGATATTTACCGCCAAGGCCTGATCAATTGCATCAGCCAACTTGCCTAAGCCACTCATCTCTTCACCAGCCAATGCATGCAAAATACTATCATAAAACAAGCCCTGCTCAATCACTGACTTGGTTGCTGCAACAGCGTCCTCCTTACCACAATTCATCACATGGGTTTTGAGAGCCAACTTTTCCAATGTTGTATCTGGATTTGCTGTTAAGCCATAAAAGGCACGATGACCTTCTTCTTTGAGCTTCATGAACAAGCGGACTACTTCTTTTGTTTGTCCAGAATTCGAAGCGCCAAAAACCAGGTAATCTGATAGCTGGTATTCCATGGCCTGAGTCGAACCTTCGGTCATGATAATAGCAGGTCCACCTTTTTTGAGCACATTATATATGGCCCGTTTGGCTGGAAAGATTCGGCTACTGCCTTCTCCGGTCAAAAATAAACCCTTGCTGCCTGAGGCTTTTTCAGTGAAACCTTGTCCAACAGCCGGATCGAATTTCCGGACAATTTCGCCGGTCTCCAGCATTTCTTTGACCAGTGCGAATTTTGAATACTTTTCTTCTTTTAGGTTCATGCCTGTATTTTTACAAAATCTGCTAATTCTTCTTGCAAGAGTGGATCCTTCTGAAATCCACCACCCAGGTGTTGCAAGAAAACTTCGGCGTACTCAACCCCTATCATTTTCCCATACTCTTTATTCCCTTGATAAACGACACCAAAGAAATCGTCCATCTTGTGCATCACTTTCATCAGTGTTTGTTGAGATTGATGGAATTGGAGCATTTCTTTTTTGGTTTCCATAACAGAGGAAACATCCACAAAAAATGTCGGTGGAATAATGGGAATTCCAATAGGGTCTGTTAAGGTTAATGGTGCAGTGTGATAAAGCAGAGGAGTAATATCCAACGGATCTTCATCAACCGGAACGTTTGGCAAGGAGGCTATAATTGTTGAGGCTTCCACCATATTGCAGGTGGCCCGGTGATCGGCATGATAGTCCATCGGAAGATGGGTCATGACAATACCCGCATTATATCTTCTTACCATCGAAATAATAGCCAGGCGCAATTCTTCTGTATCGAATAAATAACCATCTCGACCACCAAGGCAATGATAAGGTGCATCTAGCACCGCTGCGGCCTTTCGGGCCTCTTCCTGTCTGATTTCAATAGTGGTTTCTTCATCTGAACCAATCCCTCCCATACCACCAGCGGTTAGGGTGACGATCACTATTTGATAACCTTTATCTTTCAGTAATTTCAATGTACCTGCACACCATGCCTCGGTATCATCCGGATGAGCATGGATCGACAACACTACCTTATTGTATTTCATTTCTTTACAAAGTCCTTTTCAAGTTCAACAAAGTGGGGAATCTCCCCGATCAGTGGCCGTATGTAGTTTTTAAATCCTTCACCTACAAAATTTCCTGCCGGATTAAAAAACTCCATGGGCATGGGCTTGGCTTTCACAGCCACATCGTTCAGCAAGGCCTTGCCAAAAACAATGGTATAGGGATCATTACTGATTCGCTGCATACTCACCATATAACCTGTTTCTTGCTGCTCAGCCAGCTTGACAGCTTCCAAACCACACTGGTAAGCTTCGTCCAAATCTACCCTACTTGATCTGACGATGTCAGACATGATGAGGGATTCTGTTATTTGAAATTCGCCCCTGAATCCAAAGTTCTCACTGATAAAACGATGAAGGTTTAAACCCACACTGGCTCCACCCATCGCTCCAAATTCGGTGTTATTAAATTTATCTTTCGTTTGTGACGCACTCACTGGGGTACCATCGGCAAATTTTAGTCCTTCACCACACACTACCGAAACCCATCCATATAGTTTATAAGCGATTTCTACATCTTCAAGAAACTTGATCTTGTCAAAATCAAACTCAGGACAATAAATGAGGTGTGGCGCATCGTCTTCGTTGACTTTTGCCATAGCTGTGGCAGCTCCCAGCCAACCCGCATCACGACCAATGGTTTGGTATACCACAAATTGATCCACCTTTTTCATATCACGAGCCAACATGCCGGCCTGCTTCACGTTGAGGATATTACTTTTTGCCGCTGAAGCAAAACCAGGAGTATGATCGGTCCCGAATAAATCATTATCCACTGTTTTAGGAATCCCAATACCGATTAACTCATAGCCTTCTGCCCGGCAATATTGTTCAATACGATTAATTGTGTCCATCGTATCATTACCCCCAATCAGAAAGAAATAGCGGATATCGTACTTTTCCAACATCTCCAGGATCTTTGGAAAATCGTCTTCCTTGACTTTGTGTCTGCTCGAGCCCAAAGCAGAACCGGGAGTCACTCGCAGGCCCTGAATGACTGATTCAGGCTGGGTGCCGAGGTCCAATAGTTGTTCCTGCATGAATCCTTCAATTCCGTAATTCATGCCATACACCGACTCAATAGCCGATGACCGAATGGCTCCTTCAATCACACCTGCCAGACTTGAATTGATGACAGATGTAGGGCCTCCGGATTGTCCGATTATTGCATTTCCTCTGATCATGATACAAAGATAGCTATTCTGTTCTATTCTGTTCTATTCTATGTCAAAAATTTTTATTCAAATTCAAGCACCCCAAAAAACTCAGGGCGATGAAAATCAGGTCGCTCAGTACCGATTGGATTCCAGCTGAGGTAGTGGCGTTGACTCATTTTGTCGCCGCATTTATAGAAATTAGCTCGTATAATCTTGCCTTTTAACTCGGGATCCGGATTTCCAAAGACCAGTGTGAATGGGATAGCCACCAACAATTCCCAGGGCCTGTCTGTCGGTTTCTCCTCAAAAGTCTCAGTACCCAGACTTGCCCACCGTCGGATTTTTTGAATATCTGAGGCGGGTAAAAACTGTCGATCACCACGACTCATTCCCCGTTGGGAAAGGCAGGTGCCGATGGCATTGAACTCAAAATTGGTATACGGACCATCGGCAGTCACACTCACGAAAAACTCTACGCATGAATCCTGATAAACAGCTCCGTTGCTTTCACTATTTACTGCCCTGACTGAATTCTCAGCCACGTAATATTTTATTACCAATTCATCCTTGGTATAGCCAATAACAAATTTGACATCCGGTAGGTGATTGTATTCCTGCCAATTAATGGTATTAATCTCATGCTTGTCTGCTAGCTGATCGCACAATTCAGACAAAGTAGCCAAGTCGGTTTGCTTTGAAACCGACAAGGCCTTAACTACTAACTTTTTCACTATGCTTTTCTAATTGATAAAGCGATATACAAAATATAAAGAACGGCCGCCAGAGGCACCAGTAATCCAACGGTAATGCCGCCTATATCAGCCAGTTTACCCATTAATAATGGAAGTAATGCGCCCCCAACTATGGCTGAAATCATCAAACCCGATAATTCATTGGTACGCTCAGGCATCTTGTCTACGGCAATTGAGAATATCAGGGGGAAGATATTGGCAAAGCCCAGGCCGATAAAGAAAATAGAAACAATGGCTAGCGTTTTGATTCCCAGCAGAATAGTTACAGTACCGACTATTGACAGCAGTACCGTTATCACTAAGAATTTTCGTGCTGAAATCCAATTTAGAATAACAGCTCCCAAGAAACGTCCGATGACCAGCGCCAGGAAGAACAACCCGGTTCCAGCCACTCCCAGGCTTCGAATGTCAATGTCGTATTTCTCATCGAGAAGCAGCGGGATGCCTGAACTCATGCATTGCTCGGCGCCGACATACATAAAGATTCCCAAGACCATGAGGGCAACGAAACCATTGCCAAGCAATTTGAAACTTGACTTAAAGGAGGCAGGAGTATTCCCTGGTTCTTTCTTTTCTTCAACTTTAACAAAACTAATCCACACCAGGGTTATCATCAGAGCAATCGAATAGATAGGAAAGATTATACTCCAGTCTACATTGAACCATCTGGCCGCAATTACCGGAATAATAGGGCCAGAAAGGCTACCAATGGCTTTGACAAACTGTCCCAAGGTAAGGTTACGGGCGAATTTACCGTCTGGTGAAACATCACGCATTATTGGATTACCTGAAACCTGCAAAATGGCTGCTCCACCCCCCAAAAACATGATGGTGAGTAAGAATAGAGCGTATGATTCTAAGCCTTTGAAGATCGGTATCACCAATCCAATCAGGGCCACCAGCAAGCCAATGCGCAATACACCTTTTCGGCTCGTGCGATCCTGTACGATACCCATGGGAATAGACAGGACCAAAAACATGGTAAATCCAATGAATTGAATGAGTGTGGCCATGAAATTACTCAACTCAAAAGTTTCCTTAGCCAGGCCAACAAACGGACCCACTGCATCGCCAAATCCCATGCATAAAAATGCGAGAAAGATTGGCGTTGATTTGTAAACGTTTTTTGTACTCATATGGGTAGACATTAATTATTTACTTCCGGATGGTTGGGCATCTTCTCCATCTCTTATCAGGCGTAATAAATCACGTAAATCGATCACACTGAGGGCCATTGCCAATATCACTGCACTTATAATTACCCCTACAAAACCGATCCACCAATCAATTTGCAATTGTTTTGAGCCCAGTGCCAGGGCAAATACACCAGCAATGTAGACCAATACCCTGAATATCAAACTCGGATTCAAGCCAAATCTAAATAGTCGGGCGGCAATGATATACTGACTGATCCCGATAAATCCCTGGGTCATCAAGGCGCTGATGGCGGCTCCCATTACGTAAAAATGAGGAATAAGAATTAAATTGAGAATGAGATTAATAGCTACTGCTATGGCTGAAGTAATGTTTAATACTTTTAAGCTGCCATTAGCTGTCAACAGCGTACCGTATATGATGCTACCCGCCATCCCAAGGAAGGCAAACATGATTACACCAAATGGATTGGCTGACAAGGCGATGTTCTCATCATACAAAGCACCCATAATCTCATGGCGATAATACCAGGCTCCGACTGCAAGAGCAATTGATGGAATAAATAGCAGGAGGGATGACAGCCGGGTTAATTCGTGAATATTTTGTCGGTCGCCAAGCATTTTAGAAAAAATGGGTAGCAATAAAACAGCAAAAAGAAGGGCAAATTGATAAGCTGCGTCAAAGATCCTGAACCCATGAATATATATTGAGGCTTGCCTTTCCCCATCCTCTCCCATTAAATAGTCCAGAATCACCATATCAATTCGGGTATAGATCGACATCAACAAAACCAACAATGCAAAAGGATAGGATTGCCTCAATACGACCAGAAAGAATAAACGGTCGAAACGAAATCGCGGAAACTTAGATTTCCGCAATACAATGACAAAGCAAATCAGGGTGGTCAACAGGTAGGCTGCAGTCTGCGCATACACAAACCATTCAATCTTAAAAGCCTGGTCACTGACCCCTCCCCAAATGAGTACTGCACAAAACAGAATCATTAACGATCGGTCAAGAACCGACACCAGTGAGTTGGTGGTGTGCATTTGCATGCCGGCAATGTTTGAGCGCAAATACAGGGTAAAGGAGGTCAAAAACTGGTTCAGGACTAAGAATATGAGAATGTGAATCCGCTGACTGTCATAACCCAAAATTCCTGCGATCCCAAAAACGATGATGGCATACACTCCAGCGAGTAAAAATTTCAACACGACAATATTCGAGAAATACTTGCGAAGCAACTGGTGGTTCTGAGAAATGTTACGATTGTTGTAGTTGGTGATGCCCAGATCGAGCAGAATATTCAGCAAGAATGAAAAACTCAACAAGGTGCCATACATACCGAAATCATAGTCGGTGGTATTCTGAACCTTGATGTCGATTACAAAAATCCAGATCGGTTTGATCAACAGGTTTAGCAGTATGATCAAAACCAGATTGGTGACGAATCTTCGTTTCAAACTTTTGTTGTTTTGTTCACCGGGTCTTTTCGCAGACCACACTAAAAGTCTCCAAAAGTAATAAAATTAGGTATTCATTGTTAATTTTACCAGCATTCACGCAGAAGGGCATTTCATGAATATTGCAGTCAATTGTAGACTTTTACAAAAAGGACAACTTGAAGGGATTGGGTGGTTCATGTACGAAAACCTGAAGCGACTCACCATGAATCACCCCGAGCATCAGTTCTATTTTATTTTTGATCGTCCCTACAATCCTGACTTCATATTCGCAGACAATATTCGTCCGATTGTCGTGGGGCCACCCACACGCCATCCTGTTTTGTGGTACTTGTGGTTCGAATGGCGTTTGCCTCGGATACTGAAAAGATGTGGTGCCGATATGTTCTTTTCACCAGATGGATACCTCAGTCTGCGTTCAAGAATTCCTGCGATGACCACCATCCACGACATCAATTTTGCGCATCGCCCGAAAGACTTGCCATTCTTCACCCGTCATTATTACAACTATTTCTTCCCCAGATTTGCCAGAAAGGCCCGAATAATAACAACCGTATCAGAGTACTCAAAAAAAGACATCCAGCAAACTTATCAAATAGATCAAGACAAGATTAAAGTGGTCTACAATGGGGCGAATTCAGCTTACACACCCCTACCGGATGCTAAAAAGAAGGAAGTCAAGGCGCGATACACCGATGGTCATGACTATTTTCTATTCATCGGATCAATTCATCCTCGAAAAAACCTGGATAACCTGATCAAGGCCTATGATCGCTTCATCGAAAGAACCGGATCTGAGACACGCCTGGTTATTGTAGGTACTAGAATGTGGAAAGCGACAAGCGACAAGCGATACGAGACAAGTAAAGAATCTGTAAACCTGGGATCAATATGCACAACAAAAATCGCTAATGAGCAAAATAAACTCGACTCTTCTC
>CAYUGX010000098.1:0-14473 GCA_964444375.1 uncultured Porphyromonadaceae bacterium
CCGTTCACTTTTTCTAATCTCCCTGAATTTTTCAACCAGAAAATCTACAGGTGCCAGTAGGGTTTCCTGGGTTCTTCGTTTAAATTTTATGCTGGTCAATATAGAGATCATATCCATGTTGGGATGTTCCATTAAGACCCGCAACATAGGTTTTGCTATGTTAATATCCAGTTCTTCCTCCCGGATAAAAGAAAACAAATTCATCATGAGTCCATAGTGGAAATCTTTGTGCACATCAATCTGACCTTCCAAGAATTTCAAATAGTGTCCGAAAAAAGTTCCAGAGGTTCGATGGGCAACACCTAGTTGATTTTCAATATCTTCAATCAGATAAACGAGATTCTTTTTTAGCAGGAAGGTGTGGCAATCTGCAGGTATCTTCCACTGATTCAATTGATTGATTCGGTGGTCTATGGTTGGTGGAATGACTTTTCTTAGTTCATTAATCTGTTTTTCTTCCAATGGAATGGGCGCCGAATCGGTATCGGGATACATCCTGTCGGCTCCGGGTAAAACCCGTTCAAAAATACTGGTTCCGTCTTCAAATCCTTTCCGTGTTTCGCGCGGGATCCCATCCATCGCCATTTGGCAGCGCTCTTCAATGGTTTCCAATGCCGTTTCAACATCTTCATCCGGACCCCAAAACACAATCTGGGCATCCTGTTCTCCGGCTTGAAGTAGCTTCTTTATTGTTGGGTAATCAATACCCGTGTTGATGTCAGTTATTTCTTCAGAATGAGTCATGTTCGGTTTCTCAAGACAAGCAATAACCTTTAGCCGATCGGTGATCTCATTGGCAAAACACATTCCCGGTTGAGTAAAATGAGATAGTATTCCTTTGAAGCCGGGTAAATTGACCGCATGAATGGCCTGCCTGGCCTTCTTTGCAGCCACTATAGGTTCATATTTGCTGCCTAGTTTGATGAACGAAAGTGGAGTAGTCTGAATTTTCCACTCATCTGATTTCAAGTTTCTTTTATTTAATTCCTCCCGGATATGTAATAAGGCCCATTGACGAAAGGCTTCATTGTGACTTAGCTGTGGAATCCATTTGTTATGGGCAACGCCTTTGAGCTCGACACGTGTGCCGCCTTTACAGCTGACATTTACATCTTCGCGGCCAGATCCAATTCCGGTTCTGACTTTTCCTGTACTTCGGTTTAGAAAACGGATGTGCTCAGCAGCCTCCTCCAGTTCGTAAGGAGTCAACATGTCGGGATAGGTAACCGTTTCGATTAGGGGCATTCCTAAACGGTCCGTTTTATAGATTCGTCGATGTCCGATGTCTGAGATTTCACGACATGAATCTTCTTCAAGGCTCAACTGAATGAGTCTGACCTTTTTGTTGGATAGCTTAATTTCTCCTTCAACCCCAATGATAGCTGTTCGTTGAAATCCGGTAGGTATACTGCCATCAAGGTATTGCTTTCTGGTTATATGAACTTCACCGACAATATTCAATTTTGATAACAATGAAATTTCAATGGCGTAGTCCAAAGCTTCACGATTGATCTTAAAAGGTGGGGTGTCGTCAATATCATAGGTGCAGGCCGTTTGGTTATTTAGCCGGTAGATGATTTCTTTCCGCGTTTTAAATTCCATGAGGGCCGTACCGTCATATTCCCCCATTTCACTGAGCGTTGGCCGCATGTGTCTAATTAATTCACCGTCATAATCCTGATCATCGTGGTAGATGCCTGCCGGGCAATGACAAAACAGTTTTTCTTTAGTAGCGAGTTGTTGATGCACCTCAAGCCCAGACATGAAACCGATGCGTTTCCAGTCTTTTGATTTGGCTTGTTTAAGTGAGACATATCCAATGACCTTTTTAGTGGAAAGGTGATTGGCTTTTGGGTTAAATCTTTTTTCCATAATCGATTTTTTCCAGAAGGAAGACCGAATTTAATCAAATTTTATGGTTTTAGCCGGACTCATTTTTGAAATGATTCCAGTCGGTAGGATCAGCATCAACAGGGTTAGGATGAGTGCTCCCACATTAAGAAGAATAAGGTGGATGATCTTCAGATTGATGGGTACCGCATCGACAAAATAGGACGCAGGATCCAACGTAATGGGGGAAAACTGATCTTGTATAATACACAGCGTTATGCCCAGGCAATTTCCAAAGATCAGCCCTAAACCGATTATGTAAGCGGCCTGAAGTAGAAAGATTCTTCGAAGACTGCTATTAGCCGCTCCCAAGGCTTTTAAAATACCAATCATATTGGTGCGGTTAATAATCAGAATAAAGAGACCACTGATCATGTTAAACCCAGAAACCAATAGCATGAGGACCAGAATGACCCAGACATTTGTGTCGTTCAATCGCAGAAAATCAAAAAAACCTGAAGAAATTTCTTTAACCGTTTGAACATCAATTCCAAATCCGGTCTCAACAATATACTCATTTGTGGCAACCTGGATCTGATCGGCGATACTTTCCAACTCCTTACCGTTCTTTAAAAAAACTTCGATTCCGGTTACTTGATTTGTTTGCCAGTCATTTACACTCTGTATGTGGCGAATGTCACAAAACACAAATACCAGGTCAAATTCGTCCAAGCCAGTTTTATAGATGCCAGTCACCTCGAATGGCCGACCACGAGTGGGAGTTTGAATAAAATAGGTGGGCATCTTGTCGCCCAGTTCTAATTTCAGCAAAGCCGCCAGCTTACTTGAAACTAATACTCCGTTTCCTGCTTTGTCAGGGTATTCTAAAATCTGTCCTTCAACGAGGAAATCGGCCAGAAAAGTCCAGTCGTAATCATCGTCGATTCCCTTCAGCACCACCCCCTGGATATCTGTATTGACCTTGATAATTCCTGGTTTAGTGGCAAAAGCATGATAGTGGGCGACTCCATCAATGCCTTCAAGAATATGCCGGGTTGAATAACGAGGAATTGGATCGGTTTCAAAAGAAGCATTGTTATTCAGGCTCACTAATTGAATGTGACTTGAGAAACCAACCAGTTTATCAGTGATTTCTTTTTTAAAGCCTGTAAGCACTGCAACAGAAATAATCATAACCGACATCCCTAAGGCAATTGCTAAAATTGCCGTTCCAATGAGCGGTTTGGTTTTGTTTTTCTTGCCAGGCTGGCTGGAAATTATTCTCTTTGCTATGAAGAACTCGAAATTCAAAATGTTATCAACCTGATTTGGTACCCTGTTTTACTGGATCAACAAATGTAATAAAGATGCGGAGATTGATATTAATTGTGACTGTGATTCTGCTGGGCACTTTTTGTTTGGCTCAACCGGTAAAATTGCTTCCCTGGGAGGGGAAATGTGGGGCTGATCAATTTGTATTGGATGTACAGTCATTGGCCGGCAAGCACATTGCTTTAGTAGCCAATAAGAGCAGTCGGGTTGGGAATGATCATTTGCTTGACTGTTTGCTTAACAAGGGCATGGAGGTCGTAAAAGTATTCTGTCCTGAACATGGTTTCCGAGGTTCTGGGGATGCAGGTCAGGTAATTGAAGATCATAAAGATCCGGTTACAGGCATTCAGGTTGTTTCATTGTATGGAGCAAAGAAAAAGCCCTTACCAGAGGATCTGTTGGATGTAGATGTGTTGGTGTTTGACATTCAGGATGTTGGAGCCAGGTTTTACACATATATTTCGACCCTGCATTACGTAATGGAAGCTGCCGCAGAAAATAACAAAATGCTGATTGTACTGGATAGACCAAATCCCAATGGTTTCTATGTTGATGGACCGATCAGGGAAGAATCGTTTACCTCATTTGTGGGTATGCACCCCATTCCGGTTGTCCATGGAATGACTATTGGGGAGTATGCCAGAATGATTAATGGTGAGGGTTGGCTTGGTCGGGGAGTACAAGTTGATTTGCAGGTCATACCCTGTACAGAATACAGCCACCAGCATAGCTATAACCTGCCAGTTGAGCCTTCTCCCAATCTGCCAAATCAAATCTCGGTTTATCTTTATCCCTCGTTGTGCTTTTTTGAAGGAACCATTGTGAGTATCGGTCGCGGAACGAAAGTCCCTTTTCAGGTAGTGGGTCATCCCGAATTGCCCGGAGAGTTTCATTTCAGACCGGTATCTACTCCAGGGGCATCCTTGCATCCAAAATGTGAAGATCTATTATGCTCGGGATGGGATATGCGTGAATCTGGGATAAAAGCACTATTCAAGCAACCAGGTTTGCACCTTGAATGGGTAATTAGCGCCTACTACGAAATGGGTAAACCCGACAACTTCTTCAGAAAATATTTTGATACACTTGCTGGAAATACACAAATTAGAGAAATGATTGAACAAGGTCACACTGCTGATGAAATAGCAAGCAGTTGGCAGAGGGGATTAGACAGTTTCAAGTTGATCCGGAAGAAGTATTTGTTATATCCCGACTTTGAATAAGCGTAATTCATGAGAAAGTTAATAATCGTACTGGCTTGTACAGCACTAGCATCGAGTTTGTATGCGCAGCGGGCCAATCGCAGGGCCTTTACATTTACTGAGGTTTATGGTGGATTAGGAAGCATTCATTTAGCCATTGAAGGCAATACCGATGGTCAAGTGGTGCCTCGATTCTTTCCGGGAGTATCAAGGTTTTCTGCCATTGAATCGGTAAAAACCGGGGCTTCCGGATCTCTGGGTTTCAGACATTTTCTAAACCAGGGATTTGCCTTTGCAGCCGAATTGACACCGGCCTCGGTTAGCCCGTTGTTTATTGCTGACCTGCATGGTCGTTTCGAGTTCTACCTGTTAAAACCCTACCGGGGATTGGCTCCCTATCTGTTCGCTGGAGGAGGTGGAATGATGGCCCTGGATACGGTACAGAAAAGTGAAGTATTTACCAGTGGAGTCGCTGTTACAGGTATTGGAATACGCTTTGTTACTAATTCAGATTGGTCACATGTGTTGGAGTTGGGATATCGGTCTTCGTTAACCCCAATGAATGAAGACCGTTTTGGAGTCACCTATTGGAACAGCAGTTATGTAATGCTTCAATACCGCATTGCCTTGCAATTGCAAGGTAGCCAGAAATATACCAGAAAAGGTTTTGTCAAACGGAGTCGTCAGGAGATCAGAGCCAGCAAGCAACGTAAAAAATTTGAACAGTCAAAACGAGAGATCGATCCGGTAGCAGAAAAGCTTTCAAATCGTGAACGTAGACAGATTCAGCGTTATTTAAAACGTAAGAGAAAGCAACCCTGAGGCTCATCAAAGAATTCTTGAAAATGATTCCAATCCTATTATCTTTGTCGCACTCAGAATATGATTACAATGATTAGAAACTTGGTCTTGTCACTCTTGATTTTATTGCCACTAACAGTGGAGGCTCAGCTAGCGGGTAATTACCGGAGTTATGAGGCCTATGTTGGACTGGGTAGTACACATTATTTTGGTGAAGTGGGTGGATCAAGTGGAACCTACAACGGACTGGCCGGTGTTGTGGATAACCTGGGTATCGATTGGGACCAATCACGGATGAATGGCATCGGGGGTCTACGTTTTGAGTTTAGGAAAGATATGGCGATTCGAGCTGGCTTTAATGCCGCCTGGATAAGCGGAGATGACAAATACTCTGCCCATCGAGACCGTGGGTATGCCTTTGAAGCCATCGTTGTTATGCTTGCGGCAGATTATGAATATTATATCGCCCGGCGGATGACAGGCGTTGCACCTTACTTGTCTGCCGGATTGGGTGCATCTGTTTATCGCTGGAAAAAGAAAGAATCGAATTCATGGACAAGATTGCTGTATTCGCCTGGCGTGCGTTTTGGTTTAGGATCCAGAATACCAAGCAGGGGTAAAATCACACAGAGCATAGAGGTGCAATTCAATTACATGATCACCGATTACCTGGATGGTATAAATGGTTCACGTGATATTGGTGATACGTTCTATATGCTAACGTATGCCATCAATTTTGAATTAGACAAAACCTTTCTGTACGATCACCGTGGCTTAATCAAATAGACTAAGAATCAACTCTGCCCGGATACAGCTTTAGCGCCTCTGCTAAACAAGCAACAGCACGTTCAAGATCTTCAAGCTTCAATACATAGGCAATGCGCACTTCATTCTTGCCCAGACCTGAGCTTGAATAAAAACCTGCAGCAGGAGCAACCATTACCGTTTGATTGTCTAATTCGAAGTCAGTCAATATCCATTGAGCAAATTTCTCAGCATCATCAACCGGAAGTTTAACAGTGGTATAGAAAGCACCCTTGGGTTTTGGACAAAATACACCATCAATCTCATTCAAAGCTTGCACCAGGTAATCGCGCCGTGTTATGTATTCGCTGTAAACTTCCTCGAAATAGCTGTCGGGAGTATCGAGGGCAGCTTCACCGACAATTTGTCCCAATCCGGGAGGGCTCAATCGTGCCTGGGCGAACTTCATAGCGGTGTCAATGATATCTTTGTTTCGAGTAACAATGGCTCCAACTCTGACCCCACAAGCGCTGTATCGTTTTGAAACTGAATCAAACATAACTGTATTATGCTGGATTCCTTCCAGGTCGAGTACCGAAAAATGAGCATTTCCGTCGTAACAAAACTCGCGATAAACTTCGTCTGCAAACAAATACAGGTCATATTTCTTCACGATGTCACGCAGGCTTTCCAATTCTGACTGGCTATATAAGTAACCGGTTGGATTGTTCGGATTGCAAATGATTATTGCCTTTGTTTTGGGACCAATCAGTTTCTCAAATGCAGGAATTGGGGGCAAAGCAAACCCATCACTGATAGAGCTGGTAACGGGTACAATCTTAACACCAGCGGCTACCGCAAACCCGTTGTAGTTTGCATAGAAGGGTTCAGGTACAATGACCTCGTCACCTGGATTTAAGGTAGACAGTAAAGTAAACAGGATGGCTTCAGAACCACCGGTGGTGATAATAATATCTTCGTGAGAGACCTCAATACCTATATCGGTGTATTTCTGAGCTAGTTTTCTTCGATAAGACTCATAACCAGCTGAGTGGGAATATTCAATGACCGATTTTTCAAGGTTACGAATGGCATTGAGTGCGATATCAGGCGTTTTAATATCAGGTTGTCCGATATTCAGGTGATAGACTGTACGTCCTTTTCTTTTCGCTTCTTCTGCATAGGGAACTAACTTCCGAATGGGAGAAGCAGGCATCGCCAGACCCCGGTCTGCAAGTTTAGGCATGTTAAGTGATTTGTTTCAGAAGGTTATTTTTTGATTTTCTTTCGGGCCTCTTCAATTTTCTTTTTGTAATCGACTTGTCTTCCCTGCTTCTGCTTCATACCGCCCTCCTCGATTTCAGCACCTATCATTTTGTCGTTAATCCGCTTTTGCTGAATGCTTACATTTTGATCAGCACCAGCCTGGGCTTTTGCTTGACTTTTTGTCTGCTGGGGGTGGGGTGCAACACGGCCTCTAACGGTAAGCCGAATAGGTGAATTCTTTGCTGAGGAAAAAACCTGGATGGTTTTATTGAATGCCCCTGTTAGCTTGGTGTTATAGACCACATTTATACTGCCTGATTGTCCCGGTTGAATGGGTTCTTGTGGCCAGGTCGGTGTTGTACAACCACAAGAAGACTTAACGTTGGTAACAACCAGCGGTTTTGAACTGTTATTGGTGAATTTGAATGTATGGCTGCCATCACCATTGTATTCCATTGAACCATAATCATGGGATTCTGATACAAATTTCATTTCGGCATTTGCCTGATTCCGCTTCGAACGGTTTTGTGCGTTACCAACAACTGAAACCAAAACCATTAAACCAACTACTATACTAATTCTTTTCATATTAACTTACTTGTTTCTTTCGGGATACAAAATTACACTTATCTGCTTAAATAATAAAGGATACAGGCATTTTTCATTATTTCTGGCCTGATACAACATAACGCCAATAAGTGCTTAATATTTTGTTATTTTTACCAAAATTTTTTCTTCGAGCTATTTTCTTATAAGTGACTGTATATGAATTTATTGGAATTATCTGCCAAATATGATCCTTCACAAACCGAGGATAAGTGGTATGCCTATTGGATGGAAAATGGATTTTTCAGATCAACTCCTGATGACCGCGAGCCCTATACCATTGTGATACCTCCTCCGAATGTTACCGGTGTTTTGCACATGGGTCACATGTTGAATAACACGATTCAGGATATCCTGGTGAGGCGCGCAAGAATGCAAGGAAAGAACGCTTGCTGGCTGCCCGGTACCGATCATGCCTCAATAGCCACAGAGGCTAGAGTGGTTGCGCGATTGCGTGAGAAAGGGATCCAGAAATCAGATCTTTCAAGAGATAAATTCCTTGAACATGCCTGGGAGTGGAAAGAGGAGCATGGTGGAATTATTCTGGAGCAGTTGAAAAAACTTGGCGCCAGTTGTGACTGGCAGCGGACAAAATTCACAATGGATGAAAGCCTGTCTGAAAGTGTGATCAAGGTTTTTGTTGACCTCTATGATAAGGGTTTAGTCTATCGTGGAGTTCGAATGGTAAACTGGGACCCACAGGCAAAAACGGCCGTGTCAGATGAAGAAGTCATTCACAAAGAGTTACAGTCAAAGTTATATTATGTCCGCTATCAGATTGTAGACTCTCCTGATGAATTTGTGGTTATTGCTACCACCCGACCTGAAACGATTCTGGGAGATACTGCAGTGTGTATCAACCCAAATGATGAACGGTTCAAACATCTGGTTGGAAAAAAGGTCATAGTTCCTATGGTGAATCGCGTTGTGCCTATCATTACCGATGAATATGTTGATATGGAGTTTGGTACTGGAGCGCTAAAGATCACACCTGCCCATGATGTAAACGATTATGAAATTGGTCAGCGTCATAAACTCGCTACCATTGATATTTTCAATGATGACGGTACTTTGAGCGAGGCTGCTGGTCTATTTATTGGGATTGATCGCTTTGAGGCAAGAAAGTTGGCTGAAAAGGAATTGGAATCGAGCGGACATCTGGTCAAAACAGAAGACTACCTGAATAAAGTGGGGTACTCAGAACGGACCGATGCTGTGATTGAGCCTAAACTTTCGACACAATGGTTTTTGGCGATGAAAAAACTAGCTGAGCCTGCCCTGGATGCGGTTATGCAGGATGAAGTGAAGTTACATCCACCAAAATTCAAGAATATATACCGCCATTGGATGGAGAATGTCAGGGATTGGTGTATTTCAAGACAGCTCTGGTGGGGACATCGTATCCCAGCCTGGTATTTACCAAACGGTGAATTTGTCATTGCTGAGAACGAAGTTCAGGCCCTTGAAAAGGCCAGGCATATCAGTGGAGACATGACACTAACTGCAGATTCTCTCAAGCAGGATGAGGATGTGCTGGACACCTGGTTTTCTTCTTGGCTTTGGCCGATTTCGGTATTTGATGGTATTCGGAATCCAGAAAATGAAGACATCAAATATTACTATCCCACCAATGATTTAATTACCGCTCCCGAGATATTATTCTTCTGGGTGGCGCGGATGATTATTGCAGGGTATGAGTATCAGGATAAACGACCATTTGAAAATGTGTATCTGACAGGTATCGTCAGAGACAGTCAGCGAAGAAAGATGTCAAAATCACTAGGAAATTCGCCTGATCCACTCAAGCTGATTAGCAAATATGGTGCTGATGGTGTTCGCGTTGGTATGCTCTTGTGCTCTCCTGCCGGAAACGATTTGCTTTTCGAAGAAAGCCTGACCGAGCAGGGACGAAATTTTGGTAATAAAATCTGGAATGCTTTCAGACTCATTGCAGGCTGGCAAGAAGACAAGGCTGTTGAACAACCTGAAACAGCCCGGCTGGCTACTGAATGGTTTGATTCAAAACTGAATAAGGTGTTGGAGACCATTGATGACCACTACACCAAGTACCGCCTGTCAGATGCCCTGATGAATTGCTATCGACTTTTCTGGGACGATTTTTCAGCCTGGTACCTCGAAATGGTTAAACCTACTTATGGTAAACCAATTGACTCGCTGACCAAGCAAAAAACCCTCGCTTTTCTCGAAAAACTATTGCATGTGCTGCATCCTTTCATGCCTTTCATTACAGAAGAATTATGGCAGACAGTTGCCATACGGCAGAAAGGTGATTCACTGATGATGAGCCCGATGCCTCAGCCTGAGACTTACGATCAAACATTACTTGACCGTTTTGAACGGGTGCAGGAAGTAATCGCTTTCGTACGTTCTGTACGGGCTGAGAAAAATATTCCACCTAAACAGGCACTGAAGCTGTTTGTTCGATCTGTTGAAGGTGAATACACAGGTGTGTTTAATGTTATACTTGAGAAGCTGGCCAACCTTGAGTCAATTGAGATGGTCGAAGAAAAACCCGGGAATTCTGTTTCTCAAGTTGTTAAAGCTGTTGAATTCTCTGTGTTGTTGGAAGACTTGATTGATCCGGTTGCAGAACGTGAAAAAATAGAGAAAGAATTACAACACACAAAAAATTTCCTGCTGGGTGTCGAGAAAAAACTGAGTAATGAGCGATTTGTACAACACGCTCCTGCTGCCGTTGTGGAGAAAGAAAAACAGAAACAGGCAGATGCGGAGGCCAAGATAAAAGCCCTTGAAGAGCAACTGGGGCAATTATAGCAAAACAATGAAGTATAGTAGTCTGGTCATAATCTGTTGCGTTCTTTTTCTAGGTGCATGTTCAAAGTCATCTCCCCTACGGGTTATGAGCTTTAATATCCGGTATGCCAGTATGCATGACGGTCCGAATCAATGGGATAATCGAAAACAACAAGTTGTTGATCTGATTGATGAGTATGACTTGAATTTCATCGGCTTGCAAGAGGTTTTGCCAATGCAGTTCGATTATTTACGTCGTGAGCTCAATCAGTTTTCCTGGATTTATCGGACAAGAGAAACAGATCCATCATTGGGCGAGGGAACTCCAATTGGCTATTTGACAAGTGAATGGGATACAGTTTGGACTGAAACCTTCTGGCTCTCTGCAACACCTGAAATACCAGGATCGAATACCTGGCAGGCTGCATGTAACCGGGTAGCTACCTGGGCTTTATTTACCCACATGCACAGCGGCGATTCAATCTTAGTCTGCAACACCCATTATGATCACATCGCTCAAGAAGCCAGGGAGAAAAGCTCATTGCTTATTATGAGCAAATTGGAAGATAGTGGCTTGGATTGTCCTTTTATTCTAATGGGTGATTTAAATGCGGCCCCCAATAATCCTTCCGTTTTAACATTGACTGATAAACTCTATGATCCCTACCTTGATTTTCACGCCAGTGATAGCGTTCATGGAACCTTTAATGGTTTTAAAGGCATTCAAAAAGGGAATAGAATTGATTATATCTTTTTTCAGGGGATTTCAGAGGTTGGGGCTTTGGATATTGTTCGGGATCATGTGAATGGTCAGTATCCCTCTGACCATTTTCCTATATTTTCTGAATTTATTATGCGCTAAACAAGCTATGTCGAACCTGCATTAAATCATGTTTTTGCCTGTTGTACAAACGGGTATAGTCTTTATTTTTAAATGCTGAAAAACAGAAGTGACTTCATGGAGAACAGTATATTTAGTGCAAACAGGATTGAACAGTTTCTAAAGAAACCCTGTGATCAATTCACCCGAAAAGATCTCATCGAATTTATCGTGGCAAACCGAATTGAAATGCTGAATTTCAGATATGTGGCCGAAGATGGGAAACTGAAAGTCTTGAATTTCGTTATTAACAGCCTTGAACACCTGGATGGCGTATTGGCAACCGGAGAGCGGGTTGATGGTTCAAGTTTGTTTTCGTACATCAGCGCAGCATCGAGTGATCTGTATGTAGTGCCCAGGTATAAAACGGCTTATGTCAATCCCTTTTCAGAAGTTCCAACCCTGGATGTGCTTTGTTCATTTTACAACAGTGAAGGAAAGCCTCTGGAAAGTGCCCCGGAATATATTCTCAGCAAGGCTCATCGGCGATTCAAGAAAGAAACGGGCTTTGAGTTTAAAGCCATGGGTGAGCTGGAGTACTATGTGCAGGGTGATAAAGAAGAAATGTATCCAGCTGTTGACCAAAAAGGCTATCACTCGGCTGCGCCTTTCTCAAATTATGAATTCATTCGCCTCGAGGCCATGGAACTGATTGCTGCCTGTGGAGGAATGATCAAATATGGGCATTGTGAAGTTGGGAGCTTTTCAACTGACGCAGAAAGCTTTGAACAGCACGAAATTGAATTCCTGCCTGTAGATGTAGAAGATGCAGCCGATCAATTAATTATCGCAAAATGGATACTGCGTCAACTGGGGGATAAATACGGTGTTAACATCAGTTTTGCTCCTAAGATTACCGTCGGAAAGGCAGGTTCAGGTTTACACGTGCATATGATGCTTACCAAAGACGGCAAGAATGCCATGGTTGAGGGTTCTGGCCTAAGTGATACGGCCCATAAGGTAATCGCTGGCTTAATGCATTTGGCGGCACCGCTAACCGCATTTGGAAACACCTTGCCTACTTCTTACCTGAGATTGGTACCTCACCAGGAAGCTCCAACAAACATATGCTGGGGTGATCGCAATCGTTCAGTCCTGGTCAGGGTTCCATTGGGATGGCAACAAACCAGTCAGATGATTCTTAGCGCTAATCCTCAGGAAACCGTTGATTCATCTGGTTTTGATAGTAAGCAAACCATTGAAATGCGGTCTCCTGATGGTTCGGCCGATCTCTACCATCTCTTTGCCGGTTTGGTGGTTGCTGCTCAACATGGATTGACTATGGAAGGTGGACTCGATTTGGCCAAGAAACTGTACGTAGATGTCAACATATTCAGTGAAAAGCACAAAGACAAGTTAAAGGAATTGGAGCAACTACCTGATTGTTGCTTTGAATCAGCAAATGTCTTGAATCGGTACAGGGCAATATTTGAAAAGGACGATATATTTCCAGCAAATGCCATTGATAATACCATCAAGGTGTTACAAGGTTATGAAGATCAGGGCCTTAGCGAGCGATTATACGGAAAAACTGAAGAAATCAGAAAGCTGGTTTACAAATACCTGCACCACATGTAGTCTAGCTACACTCTTTGTTGCAATCGAGCGTTTTTTATACTGGCATTCAATTCGAATCCAATCAGTAGAACAGCTGAATTAAAGTAAATCCAGATTAGGAAGGCAATCATGGTTCCGATCGAACCATAGAGCTTGTTGTACTGTCCAAAATTATTTATAAAGGCAGAAAATCCCAGTGAGGTGATCACCATGATTAGTGTTGCCAAACTTGCTCCGGGTGAGATAAACCTGAATTTTTGACGACGTGAAGGTGCTAGATAGAATAGGAAGGATATTGCCAAGAATAAGAAAACCAGGATAATCAGCCATTTTCCATTGTTCAAGGTCACTAGCAGAATTCGGTTCGTTAGGATACCTTCATTTTCAAGAAGATCGAGCATTGATCCACTAAAAATAATGAGCACCATTGCAATGGTTACCAGCGACACAAAAATGCCAACAAGCAGAATAGAAACCAATTGCTGATCCCACCATTTTCTTGACAAAACGTTATGATAACTGGTGTTAAATGCTCGGATCAGTGCTGAAATACCATTTGTGGCAAAAATTAGTGCGGCAACGAAGCCGAAAGACAGCAGGTCGGTTCTCTTTTGAGTTACAATCTCTTCAACTGTTGATCGAATGGTATGGAAAACATTGATTGGAAGAATCTCTCGCAGGGTAAACATCAGTTCTTCCTGCAGGTTTGCGATCGGGATGTAGGGTATAAGGGTGAACAAGACCAATAAAGCCGGGAAGAAAGCCAGAAAGAAATTAAATGCAATTGCCGATGCCCGTGTTGCCAGTGCTCCGTTTTTAAGGCCATTAATAAAAAAAGCAATTACTTCAGCAATAGGGACCTTGTCAAATCCAGGAAAGCTGGCCCGCTTGGCGAAAATAATGATCAATCTGATCGTGCGCCTGAATTGGTTTTTTTTCGCTTTGACCATACTCAGATTTCAGCATTTAAACTAAGATCCAGGCTTAGTATCTGATGGGTAAGTGCACCAACCGAGATGAAATCTACCCCAGCTTCGGCATAGGGCCTTATGCTTTGTAAAGTAATTCCTCCCGATGATTCGATTTCAAATCGGCCGTTGATTTTAGTGACTGCCTCTCTGGTTTGCTCCGGAGTAAAATTGTCGAGCATGATCCGGTCAACCTGTCCCACTCTAAGCACTTCATCGAGTTCGCTGAAATCACGTACTTCTATTTCCACAGCCAGAGTGGTACCCGTTTTTCTCAAGTATTCCTGTGTTTGCAAAATGGCTTTTTCAATTCCGCCTGCAAAATCAATGTGGTTGTCCTTGAGCATAATCATATCATACAATCCCATACGGTGGTTCTCACCACCCCCTATTCTCACCGCTTCTTTTTCTAGACTTCTCAGATTTGGAGTGGTTTTTCGTGTATCTAAAATAACTGTATGGGTTCCTTCAATGGCTTTAACATACTTTGCAGTTTGGGTTGCGATCCCACT
>CAYUGX010000099.1:0-14463 GCA_964444375.1 uncultured Porphyromonadaceae bacterium
CCAGTCATTTTCATAAATTCCACCGCCCCATACGCGTATCATATTCATATTGGCCTCTACAGCTGAATTCAGCAGGTGTCTGTACTCTGTTGGCATCACGTGGTTCAGAAAATTGTCTTGCGGAATATAATTGGCTCCCTTTGCAAATAAGGGTCTGCCATTTACTTTGAAATAGAAGGATTCACCCCATTGATCTGGCTCTTGAACGAGCTCAATGGTACGCAATCCAATTCTGGTTTTCTGAATACTTCTCGTTGAGTTTGTTTCTAAATTACATTCGAAGGTATACAGTGCTTGTTCGCCCATGCCATTGGGCCACCATAACTCCGGATCTAATACTTCAAACGAGAGCGAAAATTGGTTGCTGCCAGGTTTCAGATCAATCGATTTTCGCGCTAATTCCGAAGCTTCCTCTTCCTGGCAAAGCCATAGATCAGCCGTTTTATTTTCGGTACTCTGAATTGTTACCAGTACCTCAACCTGGGCTTTTTGCGGCGAAAGAGCAACGATCTGGTAATAACAATTATCGATAACCTGGTCACTCTGGGCGAGTAGGGTGACCGGTCGCCATATTCCAGCTGTCACAAAACGAGGACCCCAATCCCAGCCCTTGTGGTAGGGTGCCTTGCGTGTATAAATCGAATATTTCTCTCTGGCTTGATCATTGGCTGCCAGAAGTGGGTACTCCCGACTCATGTAGATGGGTTTAGCGGTTTCAGTCGGAGATTTGAGTTTAACAACCAGTTCGTTTTTTTTTGATTTTCTCAGATACGAACCAATGTCGACTTTCCAGGTTCTGAACATGTTATCAGTTTCCAAAATTGGCTGTCCGTTTAAGAAAATCTCACTATAGGTGTCGATACCTTCGAAAACCAATACCAGTTTTTCTCCTGGCTTGGGTCGCTGATTCACAAAGAAAGTCTTTCGATACTCCCAGTCGACTTGATCAATCCATTGAAGATCCTTCTCGTTTGAGCGATAGAAAGGATCGTCTATTTTTACGTTCTTATACAGATCGGTGTGCACTGTACCAGGCACAGTGGCTTCCATCCATGTAGAATCACCTGGTTTCCTGAATTCCCATCTGCCAGAAAGATCAAGAATCAACCTGGGGTGGGTTTTTGGTGCTTGACAGGACACTACCAATCCCAAAAGAACAATCGTAACTATCTGTTTAGCGAATCTCATAGCTCGGTTTAACTAAGAAAATAAAGATAGGAATTCTGAGCACGCTGCCGCTTATTTGGGCTAGTTAAATCCCTATATTTGGATTAAAATCTAAACGATGAACAAGCCGTTTGAAAGCCGAAAACAAGCTGTTTATGCTGAATATGAGAACAGGCTAGCACGTAATAACCAAGCTATAATTGATCCAACTGGTTGGTACCACCGCTATTCATTTCCTGTGCTAGAACGCCAGCATATTCCGCCTCATTGGTTATACGATCTAAATCCACAAACCAATCCGAATTGCATGATTAGGTTGGGTGTCAACACCGTTTTTAATTCGGGAGCGATCTTTTTGAACGGCAAATACTTCCTCGTACCACGGATTGAAGGATTTGATGTCAAATCCTTTTTTGGTGTCGCAGAAAGTCCTGACGGAATCAATCATTGGCGATTCTGGGATCACCCGATCCACATGCCTTCGGGTGATGACCCTGAAACCAATGTTTACGACCTGCGATTGACTCAGCATGAAGACGGTTGGATTTATGGATTGTTTTGTGCTGAGCGAAAGGATCAAACGAAGCCAGAAGACTCTTCTGCTGCTCTAGCAAGTTGCGGTATTGCAAGGACAAAAGATCTGGTGGATTGGGAACGACTTCCTGATCTTGCGTCAACAGCACAACAGCAACGAAATTGTGTATTGCATCCTGAATTTGTTAATGGCAAATACCTGATATACACCCGGCCTCAGTCAGGATTTATTGATACTGGTGATTCTGGCATTTCCTATGGTTTTACTGGTTCGATGTCACCAGCCATATTGGGAAAGGAAGCAATCATGGATCGAAGAACCTATCACACGGTTAAGGAAGTTAAAAATGGTCAGGGGCCGCCTCCAATCAAGACTGTTCAAGGTTGGTTGCATCTGGCCCATGGTGTACGAAGAACTGCCGCGGGTTTGCGTTACGTTTTGTATGTTTTTCTGACTGATTTGCATGAACCCTGGCGAATAGTTAAACAGCCAGGTGGCCATTTTATAGAACCACTCGGTCAAGAACGGGTAGGGGATGTTTCTAATGTGGTTTTCTCCAATGGGTGGATTGCTGATAGTCAAAACAGGGTGCTCATCTATTATGCTTCGTCTGATACCCGAACCCATGTTGCTGAAACACGTGTTGATCTCTTGCTTGACTATGTGATGAACACGCCCGAGGATCCTGGTAGAACTGAGCTTTGCGTACTTCAAAGGACCGAAATGATCAATAAAAACCTTTCTTTCGTATCTTTGCCCCCTAAAAATTCATCACAATGAACCTAAACTGGCTGGACTGGGGAATCGTCCTCATTTTATTCATCCTGATGATAGGGATGGTTTTCTTGAGTAAGAGCTTATTGAAGAGTGTTACCGATTTCTTAGCAACCGGAAGAACAGGCGGTCGCTACATTATTTCAATGTTTCATGGTACTGCCGCTCTGGGTGCGATTACAATTGTTGGCGCACTTGAACAGAACTACGCTGCTGGATTTAATTCACGCTGGTGGGAGATGATGACCACCATTATTTTAGTTGGGATGAGTGTCACTGGATGGGTAGTTTATCGATACAGGCAGACTCGCGCTATGACCATGGCCCAGTTCTTCGAAATGCGGTACAGCCGAAAGTTTCGCATTTTTGCTGGTTTTCTTGCTTTCGGCTCTGGATTGGTCAATATGATTATATTTCCGTCGGTTACGGCTCGCTTCTTTATATACTATTGTGGAATACCAGAAATTGGACAAATTGGTCCGTTTTCAGGCACTTTCATCCTCGTTGCAGGCCTGATGGTGGCTATCCCACTGTTCTTTACCCTATCAGGCGGTCATATTGCGGTGATGTTTACCGATTTCATACAAGGCGTATTTGTGAATATTGTATTTGTAGTCATCGTAGTTCTGCTCGTGTTTCAGGTCAACTGGGATCAAATCGGACAGGCAGTTGTGACAGCCCCTGAGAACGCTTCTTTGATCAATCCCTTTAAATCCTCAGAAACTCAGGATTTTAACATCTGGTTTTTCTTTATAGGTATGTTTGGATTGATCTATACTAAATTGGCCTGGCAAGGTAATTCTTCAGTTAGTGTGGCGGCCAAGTCAGCTCATGAAGCAAAAATGGCTGATGTTCTTACCAATTGGCGACTGATTCCACAATGGGGGTTGTTTTTAGTTTTTGTACCGGTAGTGGCCTTTACGGTTTTGCACCACACTGATTTTTTACATGTTAAAACGGCCGTTGATGGAGCCATCGCAAATGTCGGATCAGAGACCTTGCAAAGCCAACTGCGGGTTCCTTTGGTTTTAAATCAGCTATTACCTATCGGATTGAAGGGGGCATTCGCAGCTATAATGCTGGCAGCCGCTATAACCAGTCACAATATATATATTCATTCATTCGGCAGTATTTTTATTCAAGACTGCGTCTTACCGATTCGAAGAAAGCCATTTGCACCTGAACAACATTTAAAATACCTGAGGTATTCAATTCTGGGAGTTGGAATAACCATTTTTATTTTGAGTATCATTTTCCAGCAAAGCGAGAAAGTCTTTCTGTTTATGGCCGTCTCGGCCTCGATATTTGTGGGTGGTTCAGGAGCTGCCATTATCGGTGGTCTCTATTGGAAGAAGGGCACAAAGACAGCTGCCTGGTCAGCTATGATTACCGGTGCCATAATCTCAGGTTTTGGGATCATCATAAAGTCTGTGGTTAAGGATTTTCCCATTAATGGCCAATGGTTTTGGTTAATTGCCATGGTTTCTGCTGCCCTGGTATTCATTTTAGTCTCGATTATCGGACCCGGCAAGGCTCATAATATGGATAAGTTATTGCATCGGGGTAAATATGCGGTGGCCGGAGACGCCAGTGAAGATCAGCCGGCACGAGGCTGGCGCGTGCTGGGGCCATCAAAAGAATTTACAAAAGGAGATCGCGCTATCTACATTGCCACCTACGGGTGGACAGCCGCCTGGACGGTGGTATTTATCATTGGTACGATTTATAATCTCACCAGTGATGTTTCTAACCTGGCCTGGTTGAAGTTTTGGAAGGTGTATACCTGGATTTACCTGGTTACTGCTATTGTCGTAACTGTTTGGTTTACCATTGGTGGTCTAAAGAACCTGACAGAAATGATTCACGCACTTAGAACTAATATCAGAGATCACTCAGATAGCGGTTTTGTGGAAGAAAATGAGAATCAATAAAATAGTGTAGGGGTATTCATGAATTACGGAAGTTTCTCGAAAGATGGCAAAGAGTACATTATCCATCGACAGGACACACCCAGTCCGTGGATTAATTACTTGTATAACGGTGAATACTTTTCCTCAATCAGCAACAATGCTGGTGGAATTAGTTATATCAAGTCCCCCTTACATGGGCGGATAACCCGGTATCGTATCAATGACATCCCACATGACAGACCTGGGAAGTACATTTATGTCAGAGACAATGACACGGGTGAATTCTGGAGCTTAAGTTGGCAACCCACCGACGGTGATCCAACAGCGTACAAGGTAGCTCATGGTTTTGGCTATACCCGGATGGAGACTGAGATCAATTCAATCGAATCGGTTGTTAATTATTTCGTACCATTGAAAGATAATCAGGAAGTTTGGAAGGCAGTACTCAGAAACAATTCAAACCGGAGAAGAAACCTGTCGGTTTTCGGTTATGTTGAACTGGCTTTGGGGCATGCCATGGTCGACCTCATCAATCAATGCGATGATCAGCACTTCAATCGAGTATTCTTTGCGAAGGAGCACAATGCTTTATTTGCAACAAAGACCTATTGGGTGACTGAATCAAAAGGCACTCAACAACAAGAAAATAAGGAGTGGGACCAGTGGACTTTTTTTTCCTGTAATCGTCCGGTTGCAGCTTACGAAACAGTACGCGAAGAATTTATCGGGTTATACAGGAATGAAAATAACCCAAAGAGTCTTGCCTCACCTCGGCTAAGGTCGGCTGATACTGATTTTGGCAATACTGTAGCTGCCTTGCAAATAGATATAGAGCTCGAACCTGGCGAGCAAAATGATGTGGTCTTTACGTTGGGGGTTTTTGACAAGACTGCGAACACCAGCTTTGATCACAGTAGTCTTGGGACTCCACCTGATCGGATTAAACGCTATACGGATCCTGATGTTTGTGAATCAGCGCTACAAGACATTCGAACACATTGGGACCGATTTTTCAATCACACATCTGTTAACACCCCAGATCCTGAGGTTAACATATTTATGAATTACTGGACGGCCTACCAGGCCAAAGTTGCTTTTGATGTTGGGCGTGTAACCAGTTTTTATTATTGGGGAATTGGACGCGGATTTGGTTTTCGGGATACCGCTCAGGATACCATTGCTGTGACCATTGCTCATCCTGAACTTGCGCTTGAACGGATTAAGCTTCTGGCCAGACAGATGCAAACCGACGGTAAAGTATATCACCATTTTCATGAAGATGGGCAAGGAGAGTTTACTAAGCACTGTGATGATCCTTTGTGGTTTATTTTGGCAGTAAGCGAATACATTAAAGAAACGGGGGAATGGAGTTTACTTGATCATGTAGAATCATTTATCGGAGGGGAAAACGGTTCAATTTTGGACCACATGATGGCTGTCGTTTACTATGCTGATCACAATAGAGGAAAACATGGACTACCTGTGTTTGGTCGTGGCGATTGGAATGACACGCTTGATTATATTGGTGGAGAAGATGGTGGGGAATCTGTATGGGGTGGAATGTTTTATTCTGCCATGCTCAATAAATTGATCGAACTGCTGGATCACATGGGTAAGGATAGCAGCGAAGTCACTCGGGTGAGAGATTTGTTTCATCAAGCGATTGAACAGCATTGTTGGGATGGTGAATGGTATATTCGTGCATTTGGAGCCAAGGATGTGAGAATTGGAACCAATGATAATGAATCGGGTAAAATTTTCTTGAATTCGCAGTCATGGGCTGTTATTGCTGGCTTACCGGATAGAACCAAGCTGCTTTCTGCCATGGATAGCGTAAAAAAGCATCTTGACAGTGACTATGGACCCAAGATTTGTGCACCGGCCTACCGGGAAATTGATCCGAATATCGGTTTGATCACCAGATGTGTTTGGGGGAAAAAGGAAAATGGAGCGATTTTCAATCACCCAACAGCCTGGTTGATACAAGCAGAATGCATGCTGGGTCGCGGAAATCAAGCGTATGAATATTACCGAAAGCTTCTTCCCAATCGCGTAGATTCGGATATTTTTGTCGCTGAGCCTTATGTTTATTCACAATACATTACATCGGATGAACATAGCAATCCGGGTCGAACTTCACATTCATGGCAAACCGGCACAGCAGCCTGGATGTTCAGAATTTATTTTGACTACATCTTGGGTGTTCGCCCTCATTACGCTGGATTGGAAATTGATCCCGTAATTCCTGCAGACTGGAAGGGATTCAAAGTGCAGCGGATATACAGAGGAACCCGATATGAGATCGAAGTGGAAAACCCTGATGGCCTTGAAAGCGGAGTGAAATCCATGGTAGTGAATGGTAAAGAAATTAGCGGAAGTATTATACCCGTATCAGAAGATAAGAATTGTAAAGTACAAGTAGTTTTAAAAAAATAGTTATGCACCGTCATCCAAAAAACCCCATTCTGACCAGGGCGGATATCCCAACGATCGATCCCGAATTGGTAGATGCATCATCCGTATTTAATCCTGGTGCCATCAAGTTTAACGACAAGTATATTCTGTTGCTCAGAACACAGGCCAGGTCACGAGAGACCTATATTGTCGTAGCACAGAGTGACAATGGTGTTGATTTTACCGTTCGTGATGAGGTGGTTAATTTCAAGGGAATAGAAAAGGTAAAAGGAACGATTTTTCACATTTACGATCCAAGAATCAGCCAGATCGATGGTACCTATTACGTTATGTTTGCCATGGACATGGAAGATGGTTGTCAATTGGGAGTAGGATCTACCCAGGATTTTGTCGAGTTTGATTTTCTCGGAATTGCTTCGAATGAAGACATCCGAAATGGGGTGTTGTTCCCAGAAAAGGTTGATGGAAAGTACCTGAGGATGGACCGACCAAACAAGGCCAGGCACAGTTCAGGGCCTACTTCAGGAACGACCATCTGGTTGTCAGAGTCGTCAGATATGATCAACTGGGAACCTGTGGCACCATTAATTTCAGGTCGTTTCCATTACTGGGATGAGTTTATTGGTTCGGGACCACCTCCGGTAAAAACCCATGAAGGGTGGCTGCATGTTTATCATGGAGTTGCCGGACATTTCGGTAGTGCGAATATTTATCAAGGTGGGGTTATGTTGCTGGATTTGAATGATCCATCTATGGTTATCGGACGGAGTCGGCATAATATCCTTGAACCCAGAGAGATATGGGAGTTGGCCGGGCAAGTGCCCAATGTGTGTTTCCCTTCAGGCTGGGTGATTGAAGAATTTGATGACGAAGGTTTTGCCAAGGCTGAGAGTGAAGTTAAGATCTACTATGGGGCTGCCGACACCGTTATTGGCTTATATGTGGCTACAGTACAGGAACTACTTGATGCTACCAAAGAAGCTCAACTTCCTGAATAGCTTGTGGTAAATCGAATCAACAAAAACCCCGGATAGACTTATCCGGGGTTTTTTATAGTTAAGTTGTTGTGTCTTTAGTGTGATAAAGATATTCCCAGCAGGTTATACAGGAATTCCTGTATCTCTGGCATGTAGTAGGTAGCAATTAATCCAGTGATGGTGAGGACTATTGTATAAGGTAGAGCCATGATGACCATACGAACATATGACAGGCGCAACAGAGGAGCCAATGCGGAGGTCAGGAGGAACAAGAAAGCAGCCTGACCGTTTGGAGTGGCAACACTTGGAATGTTGGTTCCAGTATTAATGGCAACGGCCAGATTCGAAAACTGATCGGTACTCAATCCATAAGCTCCGGATTCAAATGCAGCTTTAGTTTCTGAGATGTAAACTGTTGCGACAAACACATTATCGCTGATCATAGATAAAAAGCCATTAGCCAAATAATAGGCAACCAATTGTTCTCGGCCATCTTGTTTAAGAACAAAATCGATGACCCCTTTAAACAGGTGCTGGTCATGAATAACAGCTACAATGGCAAAGAATACCACCAGGAGTGCGGTAAACGGCAATGCTTCCTCGAAGGCATGTCCAATCCGGTGCTCTTCTGTCACACCAGTGAATGCAGTCAGAATAACAATGATGGATAAACCAATGATTCCTACCTCAGCCAAATGGAGAGCAAGAGCAATGATCAACCATACAGCAGCAATGGCTTGAATGATTAATTTGGCTTTGAATTGGTTGGTCATCTTGGCATTTTGTTGGTCCATGTTGTCCTTCAGTATGTTGTACACATTTTCAGGTATTTGAGCCCCATAGCCAAAAACCTTAAAGCGTTCAAGCAAGACAGCAGTTGTCAGACCAACAACCAAAACGGGCATTGAGATGGGCATCACACGTATGAAGAATTCAGCAAAATGCCATCCCATTTCATGGCCAATTAGCAGGTTTTGGGGTTCACCCACTATTGTACAAACCCCTCCCAGGGCTGTTCCCACTGCCGCATGCATGACAATGCCTCTGAGGTAGGCCCTAAACTGATCTAGCTCTTTGTGATCATCGTCGTAGGTTCCTCCAATTCTTGATCGTGCTTTTTGGTAGACTTCATAAAACCCCATGCCCACTGCAATAACCACTGCAGTTACAGTCAGTGCATCCAGGAATGCCGACAGAAATGCCCCCATGAATGAGAATAGCAATGCTATCAGCATTTTTGATTTGATCTTTATTACGACCCGAGTGAACAGAAAATGGAGCAGGTCTTTCATGAAATAGATACCTGCAACCATGAATATCAGTAATAAGAGAACTGGGAAATTGTGAACTGACTCCTCGTAAACACTTTCTGCTGAAGTCAAACCCAGTGCCACAGCCTCCAGGGCAAGCAAGCCTCCCGCAGGTAAGGGATAGCACTTCAAGGCCATCGCCAGGGTAAAAATAAACTCACCGATAAGAATCCATCCGGTAATAAAGGGGCCCACCGTAATTAACAAAATCGGGTTTAGAACCAGAAAACCAATGATGGTTAGTTTGTACCAGGTAGGTGAATGTCCTAATAGGTTTAATTTGAATGCATTAAGCAATGAAGTCTTCATAGTTTTGTTCGATTCCAAAAATTAATGAGCAAAAGTAACTATTCTTAAAAGATATGTAACTATCTGGATGTATTAGAGAAACTGATATTCATCAGGGTTTTAAATGACAAAGGTCGACAAATAATAATATTGTCGACCTTGTAGTATGTTTTTACAGATTATTTTTCAGGATCTGGCATAATGAAGAGTGCTCTTTTTTGCACTTTGTCATCAACAAGTAGTTTGATTGTATATTGACCCGGTGATACCGTACCCATAACATAATCATTGTTCTGGCCGCCGCCCATGGATCTACCCATGTATTGCCTGTAGCGTGCACGCTGTTGCGCCATTTGTTCCTTCTCTTCATCTGTCCTTTCACGTATTCTTTTTGTAAATGGCCATGACACTTTACCCACTCCGGCTTCACCATCCAGGATGAATTCATTAATTATTTTTTTTCCTTCAAGAATCTGAATTTTTGCTTTGGTATCTGCCTCTTTCAGGTAGTAATATATCTGGGTGCCTCTGGGAGCACTCTTGCCACTGAAATTGCTTGATGAGCTGCTATAAGACCGTCTGGGTCGATCAAATTTAACTTGCACAGTGGGTTGAAAAAGATAAGCCGAATGGTCTAATACTTTTTCAGATAGTCCTGACAGATAATCGATGTCTGCCACCCAAATGCTTCGGCCGTGTGTGCCCACAATCAGATCGTTGTCACGCGGGTGAATTTTAAGATCTTCAACTGCCACAAATGGCATATTATTACGCATTGAACTCCATGTAAGGCCTCCATCGATTGATACATGTATTTCTTTTGTGGATCCAACAAATAATAGATTGGCATTGTTTGGGTGCTCTCTAATAACGCAGAGTGGTGCATCCGGTAATCCGGCAGCAATTGAAGTCCAGGTGGCGCCATAGTCAGTGGTCTTCCATACAAAGGGTCGGAAATCATCATTCCTAAGGCCTGTAATGGTGACATAGGCTGTTGCAGGATCAACGTTGGATGGCTCAACCCGGCTTACCCAGTAACCTGGATGGTCGGGAATATTTCCTGTAACATCGGTCCAATCGGTACCTCCGTTTTTGGTTACCTGTACTTTTCCATCATCTGTACCTACCCAAAGTGTTCCTTCAGCAAGTGGGGATTCGTCCATTGTGACTATGGTACAGTATTGGATGTTACCTGTACCCGCAATTTTAACTTCATCATTTGTAGTCAGGTCAGGACTTACTTCGGTCCATGATTCACCTCGGTTGTCAGATCGCACCACCTTGTTTCCGGCATGATAAATGGTAGTTGAACTGTGGGGAGAAATAACGATTGGAGCATTCCATGCCCAACGATCCATCTCCCGGTATCGAATACTTTTTCGTTCACCTGTCTCCTGGTTTACTCGACTCAAAGGTCCAAATTGAGATTCATTGTACAGCCAGCGCCAATCAGTTGGATCAACCTCATTATACATTCCATCTCCACCGCCAGTACGGTACCAATCTTCCATGGTAATTGGTGATCCATCAGCTTTGCTTGAAGGACCTGCGGATGAACCATTGTCTTGAAGCCCACCATACACATAATAGGGATACCGATAGTCAAAACCGACAGCTACGAATTGACCTACATCTTTGAAATCAGGGTGATACCAGCTTTTTCCACTGTCGTAGGTTATTCCCATACCGTGGTCATAGCCCAGTAACATGTGTGCCGGATTTGCGGCATCAATCCACATGGCGTGGTTATCTCCTCCAAAGCTGAAGGGACGATTCCAGCTTTCACCTCCATCTTTGGTTTCCCACATCCTGATACCGATGATGTAAACATGATCAGGATCAACTGGATTAATTCGAACCTGCTGATAGTAATAGGCTGGACCTCCACCAATTTTATCCCCAACCTTCTTCCAGGATACGCCCCCGTCGTTTGAACGATAGACTTCATCTCCGACTTCAGATTGTCCTCGTTCGAGGGGTTGTCCACCCTTCATCAGTTCCCAGCGTTCTTCTGTAGTCAGCCCTTCAACATTACAGTTTTCAACGTTCGCATACAAGATATTTGGATGACTTGCAGATACATCTATTCCGATTCGTCCAATAACCCCTTCAGGCAATCCACCTTCTAATTTCTCCCAGGTTTTTCCGCCATTGGTTGTTTTGTAAATACCACTTGATAATCCACCGGCATTAAATGTCCATGGTTTTCTTTCCTTATCATAAGCCGCAGCATACAAAACATCTGGGTTGCTGGGATCTATGACCAGGTCAACTACACCAATGTGTTTTTCTCCTCTTTTGACTGACAAGACTTTTTTCCAGCTCTTGCCGTTATTTATGGTCTTGTAAACTCCAGATTCTTCATTGTTAGAATACAATGGTCCTTCAGCTGCAACCCATAAGACTTTTGAGTTCTTGGGATGAATGATAATCCTGCCAATGTGTTGAGATTTAGTCAATCCCATATTCTTCCATGATTGTCCACCATCGGTTGTGAGGTAAATCCCATCTCCATAGTAGGCCGTTCGACTATTGTTAGCTTCACCAGTTCCGACCCACAAAACATTCGGATCGTTTTGATCGACAGCAATATCTCCAACGCTAATGGCCCCAGCATCGTCAAAGATTGATTCAAAGGTGATACCATTGTTGGTTGTTTTCCATACTCCTCCCGAGGCTAATGCAGCATAAAAGGTTGCATTATTTTTTTCATAAACGGCAAAATCAACGTATCTGCCACCCTGTCGGGTTGGCCCTACTGACCGGTATTCTACTTCATCTAGGATGGATGCATCCAATTGTTGAGCAGAAGCGTTGTTAAAACTTAATGGAATCAATGTGCATGCGATTAGCATTTTTGACATGTTCCTAAAGGTGAAAAAGCGTGTTTTCATGCTATACGGTTTAGGTAATACAAACAGTAACAGAAAGCAATTTACTGCAAATCGGGAGAGTTAGGAAATATTATAAACCGGCCTATTATGCAATTAACAAGATTTAACATCTTGACACCAAACCAGATTTGGTCAATGGTGATTATTGGGCCTCACTCAGAACCACCAATAGTTCTTTTCTGCTTTTTCGATACTCGCTCACTTCTTTCTCGTAATTATCAAATGATCTGAATAGGGAATACATCAATGATTGGTATGCAATTGGATTGTGGGATTCAAGTGCTTGCAAAAGCTCATAATCCTCCATTCCTATTCGGTGAGCTTCAAATCGTTGACTAGACCAAGGTTGCATATCTCCTGGGTAGATGATATGGGAATCACCTGCAGGCAGGTAGTTGGTCTCATTCCCATGCTGAACTACGAGTTCAGTGAAAGGTTTTCCCCGGTGGTGATTGAGTCCCCAATGCAAGAATCCATTCAGATTGTATCTGGCCAGAGCCCAACCCACATATACTTGACGCAATCTCTCCTGATCAACCAGACGATTGATCCAGGGACCTCCTGGAATTAAACAGGTATACACCCAAACTTCATCACCGGCATTCTGTCTTTCGGTAAAGAAGTCAAGATGGGCCTGAAACTCTTGGACCTGTGGACACCAGGAATCTACCTGACCAGTTAATTCAGTGGTCATGGTGGCTTCAAGAATATGAATTTCAGGATAAATCTGACGAAGCTGCTCTGCTATTTCCTGGTATCGATCCACGTATTCTCCAGTAGGTTCATCAAATATTCCCTGGAACCAACGATCTGTCCAGGCCTGGGCTTTCATAGTACCTAGAATAGGTGTAAAGAGATCAGCTATAATTGTTTGACCCTTAGATGAGTTGGTGTATATTTGTTCTTCTACATAACCAGGTAAAGACAGTATCATTGCATCAGTTCCCCAGTCTATTCGTCTGGCAAACGGGGCACCTTGAATGTACTGCAAACCCGTTTGAGTGAGAATCTCAATGTATTTCACTAGGCGATCTTCATGATAGGTCAGGATCTGTCCGGTGGAGTCAAAATCATAAAATTCATGCCAATGAAACCAAAAGGTATTCTGACGCCCATGAACCATCATTTCTCCATACTTTTCTAGCATTACCCAATAATCGTCACTCCATAGTTCAATCTTGTGGTCACTGCAGATTCGACTATTGCTGTGCCAGTTGATATACTTTGCTTTTGATTCACCAGGAACAGGTATATCCACAGGATACACCTGCAATTCGACCGTATGAATCGTAGGATTCAGGAGCTTACCAATTAAAATATCGAAAATATAACTACCGGGCTCCAGTGAAGTACTGAGTTCAATTTCAAAGCGAAGGGCTACCCTTTGATTATCAGACTGGATGGGCAATTCTATTGGTTTAATGACTTCATAAATATCAAATGGAGCCCGCCTAATGACATAGGGATTTGTTTGGCCTCTGAATTTCTCTGTACGGCTGTCAAGTCCTGTGTTTTCTGGTACAGGAACGGGAAGCAATTCAAACCAGCTCAGTTTTTTTGCTAGCGAGGCAGGTAGTTTTCGTGTGTTTAGACGGATCGTCTTGCCAGTTTCGGATTGATCGATTAGAATATGACCACCTATCACCGCACCCCTAGGTGCGGCTATGTGTAAATTGATGGTGTCGTTCTCCAGGGTTTGGTCAGGATAGATGGGTGTCAGTTCATCATAAATAGCTGATGACTGGATAGGTTTGTCCTGGATCATATAGACAACCAGTCCAGCAATTACACCCGCACTAAGAAAAGCAACCACGACCAATTTGATACTTCTTTTTACCGGAGGCAAATCATTCCAACGTTGTTTAGTTTTCCAGTGCCGTTTATTCAATCCGGCATAAAGCATTAATCCAGCCCCAGCAATGGTAAGGGGCCAAATCTCAACTGCAATTCCCAAGGGTAGCCACGAAGTACCCACAATAAAAAGAGTTCTGAAGTCGGGTTTGCGATTTAACTCTTCACGACGTATGACCAGTAATAAAACGGCGACAATTACCAATATTATTATGATCCCCAGCAGAATCCATGAGAAAGGGTCACTACCTAGTTCCATTTGATTTTGATAAATTTAGTTTCCAAGGCTCGAATGTTGTTCGGATCAGATTGACTGATTTCCTGACCCAGTACATTAGTCTC
>CAYUGX010000100.1:0-14417 GCA_964444375.1 uncultured Porphyromonadaceae bacterium
AATCAACTGAAATTTCATCACCCGGTCCATGATCCTGAATCTCATCGAACTCATGACTTCGATTCCTCCGGTAACGAATTCCCACCTTGTATCCTGTGATACCAGGGTCAGATTCTGATACTTCAATCAATATACCTTGGGGCCGAGACACAAAATTGAATTCAGGCTCGTATGCGGCATTTGCCAGATTAATCAGGGTCGCCGCATTACTAATCATATTTCTACTTAAATAACCTGGGTCTACAAACAAGGTATCCAAAGTGCCGTCGTTATTCGTATCCATACCAAAAACGTCTCGTGTAGAATGTTGTCTGTCAGGGTAGCTACCTCCTCCATTGCCATGTTCATTGGCCGAACAAAACCGTATGGCAGGGTAACCTTTTCTTCTGAAAGGGATGTGGTCTCCTGAACGCCCACTTCTATCCTCAGTTGACATAATCTTAATCGTCATTGGAGTATTGAGAAGGGGGTTGACTTGGTTCTCTTGAATCAATTTGATCAATCGGGCCAATTGTTTATGCGGAGAATTTCTAAAAGTGGAATTTCCTGCAACATACGAGAATATGCGTACATGAGTACTATCGACATGGTCTTCACCTGGGCATGAGGGAGGAGAACTGGTACGTCCGCAGGTTATTCCACCCACCACGTCATTATTTAAACAGGCTATCACATCAATTCCACTGGCTTTTAAAAAATTAGCCCAAGCTGTAGCACCCCAAAGTCCTTGGTCCTCTCCAGTTGGCGTAGTGAAAAGAATAGTCCGGTCAAAGGTGAAAGGGGCCAGTAATCGGGCTGCTTCCATCACCAGAATGGTACCTGAACCGTTATCATCACTTCCGGGAGTATAACCCTGTGTATCACAGCCAGCCTCATTTCGGGTATCAAAGTGTCCTTCAATGACTAGAATGCCATGCTTCGAAGTATCCCGACCAGGCAAAATGGCGAAAGGATTTTTATGATGCGTAGTCCCACAAATACTTGCATCAAATTCAAGAAAACCTGTAACCAAGCGATTTTCATTCTCCTTTGAGATCAAGTCAAAATATGCTTTTATCCAATTGCGACAAGCCCCAATACCTGTACTCAGTGAAAGGGTATCTGATCCAGTATTGCGGTTATAGAAAGTATCCAAATACAACAGTAATTCAAAAATACGTTCCCGGCTTGCTTCTTCAACAACTGTTTGTATCATAGTCGTGTGTTCATTGACAACAACAGAAGCAGAATAGTCATCCGGGTCATACTGCCCAAGAAGAATCAGTTCAGCTTCATCATTATCCAAGAACATATTGGTCTGGGCCATAATCGAAATCTGGCCCATAGAAAAGAAACAAATGACGAACCACAAACATTTTAAGTTCATAATGGGTTAAGCTTTAGTTGATCCAGAAATTTAAAAATATTTGGCTAGGCATCCAAATAACTGATCCAATTGAAACGACTGAGGTAACCAATCATAACAACCGTATTGATCGAGATTTACCTTGATCCGAGTAGGAAGTGAATCTGAGTAGCACACCACAATAACACCTGTTGAATTCTGGTTGATTTCATTGAGGGTAGAAATAATTGACTCTTCCGGGCCATCCAAATGAACCAAAAGGATTTGAGCCGATTGCTTTTTAACTTCCTCAACAGCATCTTTCAGGTGTTGCACATGCATGATCGATGCACCCGCCTTCTCAATACCCGACTTGATTTGACTGTATGGGTCTTGATTCTTATCCAAAATCAAAACAGATACACCTGCTAAACTAAGCGATTGCAGGGAAGGATCTTCATTTTCTGATACCAATGTTGTAGCAGCGGAAGTGGTGCTCGGAAGTTTAAAATAAAAAATTGATCCCTTACCAACAGTTGAATCGACCCAAATCTCCCCGTGCAAAAGTCTGATTAAACCTTCACAGATAGACAGCCCAAGACCCGTACCGCCATATTTTCGGGTAAAGCTTTCATCCGATTGGTGAAAACGACCGAAAATATGCATTAGTTTATCCGGGTGAATGCCAATCCCGGTATCTTCCACGTAAAACTGTATACCCCCACCCTCAGGCAAAGCCAATCCGAATTGCACAAATCCAGTGTGTGTGAACTTGAGTGAATTTCCAATCAAATTCATGAGCACCTGACGCAAGCGTACCGGATCGGTTTCGATGACCAGTTCTTCCAGGTTAGCTGGAATATCCAGGCGAATATCAATTTGCTGTTTGCCAATTTTGAATTTGTATGTTTCGTAAAAGTCTTTTAATTCGATTAATAAGTCGGTCACCGAAACTGGATTAATATGCAAGTTGAGTTCATTTGCCTCTATCTTACTCACATCTATTATATCATCAACCAGATTCAAGAGTAATTGACAGTTATCATTGATAATCTTGATGTATTTTTCTCTTTCAAAAGAGGTCAGATCAGATTCTTTCAGCAATTCTGAGAACCCTACAATACCATTCATCGGCGTGCGTATCTCATGGCTCATATTGGCCAGGAAATTGTTCTTATAAATATTTGCTGACTCAGCCTTAATGCGGGCATCTTTCAATTCTTGCTCAAATGCTTTTTGCTCGGTGATGTCACGGTGGGTTCCCAACATGCGATAGGGTCGACCATCCCGTCCGATCTGACAGGCAGCTCGATTGTGAATCCACCTGTATCCGCCATTCTTATGAGCCATCCTGAATTCTATCTCGAACAATTCGATAGGATGCTCCAGGTAGGCGTTCAATGCTTCGTGCACGTAAGCATAATCGTCTGGATGTAAAAGCATCTGCCAGGTCTCAAAAGCATCAATCAGCTCATCTTTTGCATAGCCCAATTGTGATTTCCAGGTAGCTGAAAAATGCACCCGATTTGAGTGGATTAACCAATCCCACACGCCCAGGTCAGTAGCTTTAAGAGCCAGATGATAGCGTCGTTCTTGCTCCTCTAACTTTTGCAAATTGGCTTTTTGCAAACTGATGTCGCGTAAGGTAATATATATTAATCCGTGTTCTTTTAGTGGAACTGACTCCCATCCCAACCAAATTGATTCTTCATTCGCGCACTCCACTTTGAACTCCACCTGGCTAACCGGTTGGCTGAGTGCCCTACCGACTACCCGTTGAATATCGTCGCGTTCGTTGGCTTTCACATATTCATAGATCTTCTTCTCATACGGGATAGCCTGCTTCTCTCCTAACAGAGCCATAAATCGTTTGTTGTATCTGAGAATCTGACCCATGAAATCCACAATACAAAGCGCATCGGGTGACTGGTAAAACAAAACATCTCCGTCAAGGAACCGGGCTTCGAGATTAGATGCTATGGTTTTCTTTACTTTTAACATGGGCAAGCCTTGCTGAGATCAATATTACGAATTGAAAGCCTCTGTTAAAAACTCTTTTTGACGATTGAATATCCATTGGTCAAATACTTGCATCTTTTCTATTATTTTTGAATAAAAACAGCTAAACCATCAATCATGAAAAAATTACCTGGAATACTAGGACTACTTCTTATCTTGTTGTTTTTAGGCCAGTTACTGAGCTCTTGCACCCCAAATCAAGAAGAGATTAGCATGACCTCCCTGGTTGAAAAAATGACTGACCGATCTTGGATTACTCAATTCCCTGAACCTCTACCACTTGTTAAACAATTCAGCAGCTACGATCAAAACTCCATTGCTCCTGATCAGGACGGCTGGTTTGCCAATCATGATGCATCCTGGTTTATCCGGCAAGAAGAAAACCAGGGACGAAGAGAATTCGTGATGCTTGATGCGGAAGGACCCGGATCAGTTGTACGATTTTGGATGACTTTCGGCAATAAAGATGCCTATACGGGAACCATCAGGTTCTATTTTGATGGAGCAGAAGTCCCTGAAATCGAAGGAGCTGTTCTCGATGTAATCAGTGGTGGCATGCTGGTTGGCGAACCACTGAGTTCGTCGGTGTCGCCTGAAACTGACTATTTCAAGAGAGGGCACAATTTATATTTGCCGATTCCTTATGCTGAGGACCTGAAAATTACTTATGAATGCCCGGCTCTGGATCCTGAAAGACACTCTCCATCGGTTTATTATAATATCAATTACAGCACCTACCCTTCTGGTACTGATGTCAAAACATTTACGATGGCTGAATTGGCTGAAGCTGAGGATGTGATTGCAGAAGTACAAGATGAACTGGTAAATAAGTCAAGTAGAAAAAAGGCTATGACCGACTTCAACCTCCATGAGCTCAATGGCAATCTGGTTCCCGGGGCCTCAATGCAGAAAGTGATTGATACGCAAAATGCCATCACCCGACTAGTAATTAAACTGCAAGCCAAAGACCTGCCGCAAGCTTTGCGTTCTACCGTGATAAGCATCTCCTTTGACGATAACGAAACCGTTTGGGCACCTATGGGTGACTTTTTTGGCACTGGCTACCAAATCAGACCCTACGAGACCTGGTATACCTCGGTGACGGAGGGAGGTGTTATGATCTCAAACTGGGTAATGCCCTTTAAGAAAACAGCTGCAGTGACCTTCACCAATTACGGAGACCAGGAGGTTGAAATAGTCATTGGCAATATTGCCACCGATAAGTATAAATGGACCAAGCAAAGCATGCATTTTGGTGCTAAATGGCATGAATTTCATGCGGTTGAATCAGGTGGTTCAAGTGGAGTAAATGGAGACGACGGTCATTTTGATGTGAATTATGTTGAACTAAGCGGTGAAGGAGTCTACGTTGGTGATGTCTTAACTATATTTAATACCGCCCATGCCTGGTGGGGCGAAGGAGATGAAAAAATCTACATCGATGGTGAAGATATTCCTTCGCACATCGGTACCGGTACAGAAGATTATTTTGGATACGCCTGGTGTCGTCCTGAAAAGTTTTCACACTTTCTTATTGCGCAGCCTGATGGAGCGGGCAATTTTCACCCGGGCATGTCTGTAAATATGCGGCACCGAATCATTGACAATCTCCCTTTCACTTCATCGATTAAGTTTGACATGGAGCTCTGGCATTGGGCCAAAACCATCATGAACTATGCGCCCATGTCATATTGGTACTTGAAACCCGGTGGTGAGGTCAATATAAAAGCCGATCCAGAAGCAGTCAAGAAGAAGGTGGCCTTATACAGAGCAGATCTAATCAAGCCACAGCCCGTGAAAGACGGAATTCTTGAAGGAGAAAATTTGCGTATCGTTAATGTCAGCACAGGGAATTACATGAATCAGTCGGTTAAAGAATGGAACTGGCACAATGGCTCACAATTGTGGTGGATAGCCGATGCACCAAAAGCAAATCTGACCAGTGATTTTATTATGGAAGAAGGCGGCCAATACCAAGTAACACTCACCTTTACTAAGGCCATTGACTACGCACGGTTTAGAATTGGACTAAACGGAAAGTTCCACCCAGTTACACTGGATGGCTATCACGACCAATCAGGCCAGGATGTAATTACGAAGGATGTAAAAATGGGCATATTCACTCTGCCTTCAGGTATCAACACGCTTGAAGTCGAGGTAGTGGGTAAAAACCCAAAGGCCGTAGACCGTTACATGGTTGGAATTGATGTACTTAAACTGGTAAAAATCGAATAGAAAGTATTACCTGCTCATACTATAGGGGAAATCCTTGGTTTGGGTTCCCCTATTCTTATTTGCAATAGAGTCCATATCAAAGACGATGAGCCCTCCGTCTCGAATCTCTTGATGGCTTAAGAAATTCCTGTTTACGGTTTTGTCATTTATTTTCACCTCCCGGATGTATACATGATCCGGTAGGTTATTATTCGCCTGAATTATAAATTGTTTACCATTCTCAAGGTTCAACGTGATCTGATCAAACAAAGGAGAACCTAGCACATATTCTTGGGTTCCCGGACAAACGGGATAAAATCCCATTGCCGAAAAAACATACCAGGCCGATGTCTGACCATTATCCTCATCGCCACACAGGCCATCCGGCAGGGGAGAATACAATTGAGTCATCACCTCACGAAGATGATACTGGGCCTTCCAGGGTTGCCCGGCATAGTTATATAAATAGATGGCATGTTGAATAGGCTGATTACCATGGGCATATTGTCCCATGTCGGCAATTACCATTTCAGTAATTTCATGAATCTGGTGACCATAATAACTATAGTCGAAAATAGGCTCCATAGTAAATACTGAGTCTAATTTGGCCACAAAGGCGTCCTGTCCCCCCATCAGTTCAATTAAACCTGCTGGATCCTGAAATACCGACCAGGTGTAGTGCCATGAACTTCCTTCAGTGAATGCCCCACCCCATGCTTCTGGCACAAAGGGACTTTGCCATGAACCGTTTTCATTCTTACCCCGCATGAAATTTGTTGAGGTATCAAAAAGATGGCGATAATTCTGAGCGCGGTCTTTGAACAGATTTTGCACAGATCGAGGCTTCTTTAAGGCTTTCGCCAGTTGCCAAATCGTGAAATCGTCATAGGCATATTCGAGCGACCGGGCTGCATTTTCATTGATGCCTACATCATACGGGATGTAGCCAAGCCGGTTATAATAATCGACACCCTCGCGCCCAACCGATGTCAAAGGCCCTTCGAGTTTAGTATTCTTAAGTATGGCCTCCCACAGTACATCTATATCGTAATCTGTTATGCCCTTACAATAACTATCGGCTATAATTGCCGCTGAATTTGAACCGATCATGCAATTTCGATGGCCAGGAGAAGCCCATTCAGGTAGCCAGCCACTCTCTTTGTAAGTATTGACAAGGCCCTTCATCATCTGGGCATTCATATCTGGATAAACCAGGGTGAAAAAGGGGAACACAGCTCTGAAGGTATCCCAGAAACCATTATCTGTAAAAAGATAGCCTGGCCTTACTTCACCGTTAAACGGACTGTAATGAACCATCTCGCCACTTTCATTAAACTCATAAAATTTTCTGGGGAATAGTAAGGTACGGTATAGTGCGGTATAGAAAGTCTTCAACTGATTCGTGTCTTCGTCTTCCACAACAACACGATTCATCATCCGGTTCCAATAATCCTTGGCAACCTGCTGAACGTTTTCAAAAGATCGATCGCCGATTTCCCGTGCAAGATTTAGCTCAGCCTGCTCAATCCCAATAAAAGATGATGCTACTTTCACACCAATGCTCTCGCCTGCTTTCGTGTTGAAACGAAGAAAGGCCCCGACATGCTCACTTTCTGCCGCATCAACTCCAAACTGCAAGGTCTCTTCAGACCAGGTTCCAAATGCCTCAAAATCATGATCGAACATCGCCACAAAATAATTGGCAAAATGCTCGGGTACGCCGCCCGAATTATTCATTGAAAAGCCAACTATTTTTCGCTCTTCAGGAATAACACGAATAAAGGATCCCCTGTGAAATGCATCAAGTAAAATCCAAGATTGATCTGATTCAGGAAAAGTAAAACGAAAATACGCAGCCCGGTCTGTTGGGGTTAATTCAACGCTTACCTCATAATCATCAAGAAAAACATGATAATAATAGGGCCGTGCAATCTCGGTGGCATGACTAAAGCCAGAAGCCCTGTCCATCTGGTCAACTTTAAGCTCACCGGTTAGAGCCATTAAAGAGAATGCCCCATAATCATTAATCCATGGACTCGGCTGATGCGTTTGTTTGATCCCAACAATCTCCTCAGACTGATAGGTATATGCCCAACCGTGTCCCATTAAACCAGTCTGGGGAGTCCAGAAATTCATTCCCCAGGGAACCGCTACGGCAGGATAGGTATTTCCATTTGACAAGGCATAACTTGACTCGGTGCCGACCAGGGGATTTACATAATCAACCAGGTTTCTTAATTCCATCCCAGTCTCGATGGGCTCCTGGATATTGCTGTTGCAGGCACATATAATTAGCAACACGACTGCTAAACACCGTGAAAGAATTTTCATACTTCAAATACTTGTTTCTAGTGAACGATTAATACCTTTCCCTTTAACTGTATCGTTTCGTTGTCAAGATATAGCAAATAGGCTCCATCCGGAAGGTGATCCACAGGTAAGGTAATGATGCGTGTGTGTGAATTCGTTTCAACAACGCGACTATCAATCAATTGCCCGGCAAGATTGAAAAAACGGCAATCCAGTTGAGCACCAACCATTCCATTGACTCTGATTTTGACTGCATGGTTAGCAGGGTTTGGATAAACCCTAACCCATCCTTCAAGCAAAATCTGATCGATCGAGTTATCAATCTGTTCAATAACGGTGGTCTCGGTTGTGAATATCTGATCGCCTGATGTTGAACTGTTTCCGTTTGCCGCATTAACAGCAGCGTAAAATGTGACATCGCCTGTACCGGCTGCAGGTGCTACCCATTTCATAGTCCAAACTTTCGAATCGCCAGTAGGTGTAATTCCACTACTGGTGTGGGTAATCGCTTGATTGTTGTTGACAAATTTAATTTCTGAATTTCCATCAGGATCTAAACCACCTGTTTTGGTATTGGTGCCATGTTCTGCAGTCAATTCAAATCCCATCTTTTTCACACCTGCATATTCGGTACTTAAAGTGATTGTGTAGCTTTCTCCCGGCACATATCCCTCTTCAGGAATAGTGGAGGTGATCCAGCCCGTTTTAACCTTGACTTGAGAGGCATGGCAACCCGTACAATCTGCCTTTGTATCCCCTGGAGAACCGGTTTTAGCCCCCGGAGATCCCGAAGCTCGAGGAATATAGCTAATTAGAAACAAACCCACCAAAGGCACAATCAAAACGCCTAGAAATCCTATCCTTTTCATAGCCAAATGTTTTCCAAAAGTTACAAAAAAATGAAGAATAACCATCAACGATGGCCAGACAATGGTGTGTTACCTTATTTCATCGGTCTCACTCTCACTTCAATCCCCGATCCCATCAATAGCTCTGAAAGGGTTTCTACACGAGTATCACCGAAATGGTAAGGATAAACAATCTCGGTTTTCAGGGTTCTGGCTGTTTCAGCAGCCATTTCGGGTGTCATTGTGTAAGGGAGGTTCATCGGCACAAAAGCGATGTTAACCTGTGGGAATTTTTTCATCTCAGGTATCCACTCGGTATCACCAGCCACGTAGACACGTTTATTACCAAAGGTTAATATATAGCCATTGCCTCGACCTTTAGGATGATAAGGCTGTCCATTTCCTCGACGACTGTAAATATTATACGCAGGCACCGCTTCAATGGGTATAGACCCAAACGAAAAATAGTCACCATTATTCAATACCTTGCCTTGCTTAATTTTCTTTTCGCAGGCTTCAGTCAAAAACAATTGAGTTTGGTCTTTTTTTAACAGCTTAATAGCTTCGGGATCAAGATGGTCTCCATGCTCATGTGTGATTAAGATCAAATCAGCCTTAGGCAATTTTGAATAATCTGCCAGGCGGCTCCATGGATCCAGGTGAATCACCTGATCCTGATACTCAAACATCAGGGTCCCATGCCCAATAAAAGTAATTGTTAAATCACCGCCTAAAGTTTCGATTATATCTTTTCTGAATTCTTCTTGTGTGACTGCATCAGCGCTAAAAATTATATAAACGCCCAGGAGAAGTAGTAAACGATTCATAATGATAAGAATATAATAGATTAGCCCAATCGCTAGTTTTTACGACTCATTACTTTACGTTTTTGCCGCTTAAATTCTCTTTCCGAAATTGAACCGTCTCGGTACATACGTTCAAGACGTTCCAATTGATCCAACTTCTCAGTATAATTCTGATTACCCCTCATCTTTCGCAAGATGGTTGGTATAACGATGAGTAGCAAAGCACCAATCGTAATCAATAATTCAACTGTCCCAAAAAAACCTACTAAAATCATGTAATACAATTTAGTTCAAATGTAGTAATAAGATCTGACCTTGCGTCAAAACGGGTCTAATTGACCTCATATATGACGATTTTCTCAGGTCAGACAATCTGTTCAGAAAAATGCCAAAAATATCAACAAATAACCCCACAACTTGTATAGCTTTGAGAGAAACTAAACAAAAAGTCATGTTCAAAATGAGATTAACATACGCTTTTCTTCTATTGGGATTTGCCTTCAGCGGAACACTTCTGGGACAGGAAACAGATGCAAACATTTTTGGTGATGTTAAATCCAACGGTGAACACTTGCCCTTCGTTACCGTTCACCTGAAAGGTACGACTACAGGAACAACCACAGATCGTACAGGTCACTACATGTTGGTTAACCTGAAACCAGGAGAATACATACTGGTAGCTCAAATGGTGGGTTATAAGGCACAAGAGAAACCAGTCAAATTAGAAGAGGGGGTTACAATAGAAGTAAACTTTGAGCTCGAAGAAGAACTCATGGACATTGATGAAATAGTAGTCACAGGTACCAAAACATTTAAACGAAGAACGAGATCACCCGTGATAGTAAATGTGGTGGATGGACAAATGTTCGACATGATAGAGGCCAATACCTTACTCGATGGACTGTGTTTTCAGCCCGGATTGCGGGTTGAAACTGACTGCCAAACATGTAACTACACCCAATTGAGAATGAATGGCCTGGGAGGTTCTTATTCCCAGATTCTGATCAACGGTCGGCCGGTTTTCAGTCCATTAACAGGTTTATATGGCCTCGAACAAATCCCTTCAAATATGATTCAGCAAATAGAAGTAGTTAAAGGAGGTGCCTCTGCATTATACGGGTCTAGTGCAATTGGCGGTACTGTGAATGTAATCACAAAAATACCTAAAGAAAACTATTACGAGGTTTCAGCTCGAAATTCATGGATAAATGGTGGAGCCCTCGACCAGTTGGTGAATGGTTCATTGTCAGTACTGTCTCGAAAAAGAAATGCAGGGATATCCCTCTATACAACCTTGCGAAATCGTGACGCCTATGACCACAATGGCGATGGATTCTCAGAACTTCCTCATCTGAAAAACAATTCTTTTGGTTTAAATGCATTTCTTAAACCAAATGTCAACCAGAAAATTGAATTCAGTTTCTCGAGTATGTATGAGTATCGACGTGGGGGTGACCAAATTCTTGCGCCCGCTCATATGGCATTGCAGTCAGAAGAAAGAACACACAACGTGCTCATGGCAGGTCTTGATTATCAAATCGATTTCAACGATGGATACAGTAGCTTTATCGCTTACGGAGCTGCACAAAAAACACTACGTCAGCACTACACTGGAATTTTTCCGGATGTGGTTTACAAACCCTATACCGATTCAACCGACATTATGAATCATTATGTCAATCCACCGTATGGTAATTCCGATAACCAGACTTACCAAATTGGCGGACAAATCAACCACGAAGTCAAGCAATTATTCGGTAAGAATGTTTTGACAGCAGGCGCTGAATACGTCTACGATTATGTATTTGATGAAATCCCAGCCTACAATTATCTGCTCGATCAAACGACGAAAAACCTGGGAGCTTTTCTTCAATCCGACTGGACTATGACAACCAATTTCACATTGCTGGCAGGCGTACGGGCAGATAAGCACAATCTGGTCGATCAAGTTGTACTAAACCCTCGTGTTTCAATGTTATACCGAATTAAAGATAAAACGCAATTGCGTGTAGGTTGGGCAACAGGTTTTCGAGCCCCACAGGCTTTTGATGCAGACATGCACATTGCGTTCTCAGGCGGCGGAATCTCTCGCATCGTGCTCGATCCTGAACTGGACCCTGAACGATCACAAAGCCTTACCGCATCGGTAAATTTTGACAACCCGACTGAAAAATATGTGTATGGCTTTACCCTTGAAGGTTTCTATACCCGTCTTAATGATGCATTCGTTTTAGAAGAAGCCGGTGTGGATGAGTTCGGTATGATATTCGAAAAGAGAAATGCCGCATTTTCCACAGTTGCTGGCAGCACCTTAGAGTTGCGGGCTAATTTCAACCGTCAATATCAGGTTGAAGGTGGATTCACACTTCAATCCAGCCTATATGATCAGGCCATTAACTATTCTGAAGATCTGGAGAATACCAGCCGTTTTTTAAAAACCCCTGACTATTACGGATATTTTACCCTAACCGCCACGCCCAATTCGAAGGTGAATGCAAGCTTGTCAGGTGTGTATACCGGTCCGATGATGATGGTGCATTATGCCGGTGCACCTGAACTACCAGAAGGTGATGTGTATGTACATACGCCAGCCTTTTTTGATTTGGGCACAAAAGTAGCCTACAAATGGGTTATGGAACCAGTGGACACCGAGTTTGAAGTGTTTGGCGGCATTCAGAATATCCTCAATGCCTATCAAACCGATTTTGACACAGGAAAGAACAGAGACAGTAACTATATCTACGGCCCCGGTAAACCGCGCACTTTCTACCTGGGAATTAAGATCCGGAGCTTGTAATTGGTCTGCAAGTAAGCATTATACCATTTCCTGAATGATTTTTGGTATAGAAATCCAATAGCATCAGAATCCAGGCAGGAATGGCGACTACGGAAAAATAAACCAGCGAAAACAGCACAGCAATCAGCCAATTTGCACGCATGATAAATAATTGGCCAAAAGAGAACAGTTCGAAGGCGATCTTTCCGAAAAAACCATACGTGTATCGCTTCAACTCAATCTCTAACCCAGCATCGGCTATAAATCGTGCGAGATCTTCTTCTTTCAATTCAAGCAAAATTCGATAATGAGCATCATAGGCAACAGACTTGAACCAGGTTCTCCTGATCCATTTGTAACCTGGTAATAAGCGCTTCTCCTCGATCGGAATATTGATTATTAACCGACCATTTGGTTGCAGGGCTTTGGCCATGCGTTTTACCATTTCACCAGGATCCTCAATATAGTGTAACACCGAAATACACGAGATAATATCAAAATGTTCGCTCGGGTGGTAATCCTCAATACGACACGATACAAATGATACATGCTGCATACCATGAGTTGTGGCATAATTATGAGCAATAGAAGTAGCATTTTGATTGAGATCCAGGCCAACGTAGTCCACCGTTTTATAGCGCTTTGCCATCGAAAAAAGTACTTCTCCCGAACCACAACCGATGTCCAATATCCGCCGGCAATCAACCATTTGCTCATAAGATCGCCTCATTTCACGTCTGGCAAACCATAGCCGTAAAGTCATTAACCATGATACCAGGTGTTGTATCCAAAGCAATCCAGGATACCGATGGATAAAATCCGGTGATTGGTGGTTATTAACCATGGATGAGACTTTCTGTGGCATTCGTCAAGATTGAAAGACCAAAAATACACAAACAACGATTTTTGCCATACCTTTAGGGATAAATCTATTCAAGCCGTATGAAAATCCAGATCTCACTCCTTGTGTTATCGATTAGTATGTTATTTATCTCCTGCCGGACGGATATTTCGTTTTCAGGGGAAGTGAACACTACTGCTGACTTACTGGAATACTTACCTGATCCCCCTACACCCTTTCGAACCGCCCCACTTTGGGATTGGAATGATCAAATCAATGAAGAGGATATCAGTTTTCAGCTAAAACAGTTTAAAGCAGGTGGCCTGGGTGGAGTCTTTGTTCATCCACGTCCTGGTCTTGTGACAGAGTACCTGTCAGATAACTGGAACCAGTTGTTTAAGTACACGGTTGAGGAAGCCGCAAAACTCAACATGCAGGTCTGGATTTATGATGAAAACAGCTACCCCAGTGGATTTGCTGGTGGGCATGTGCAAGACCGGTTTCCCGACTCCTATAAACAAGGGGCAAGTCTGGGATGCAAACAGACTTGGGACATAAGTGATACAACGGGTTTGCAGGTCGAAGCTATCAACCAAATCGATAGTCTGTATTATATTTTTTATCGGATACAGGCAAAACCATCCTGGTGGTATGGAGGCTTTCCATATGTCGACTTATTGCTGCCCGGGGTATGTGATACTTTTATGCAAGCCACGATGGAGGGCTACGAGCAGGTGAGTGGAAGCCATTTCGGCTCTACAGTTCCCGGTGTTTTTACTGATGAACCTAATTTACCAGCAGCCTTGGGTCCGGATGCAATCATGCGATGGACTCCAGACCTGTTCATCCAATTCGAAAAGAGATGGGGATACCGTTTACAAGATTACCTGGTCGCGTTACTGAAAGAAGATGGAGAGTGGAAAAAGATCAGACATAAATATCATCAACTTCTACTTGAACTATTTTTAGACCGCTGGGCAGTGCCCTGGAATGAATATTGCGAAGAGAAAGGCCTGAAATGGACAGGTCACTACTGGGAACATGGTTGGCCCTATCCGGGTGAAGGCTATGACGAAGCTGCGTTCTACCAATACCATCAAATGCCGGGTATTGATATGCTTGGACGACAATTTTGTGATGACGGTATGTGTCAGCAATTTGGTAATCTCCGGGCTGTACGCGAATTGGGTAGTGCAGCAAATCAAGCGGGCGCCAACAGACGATTGAGTGAAACCTATGGGGGCGCAGGCTGGCAGATCACCTTTGAAGAATTGAAACG
>CAYUGX010000101.1:0-14352 GCA_964444375.1 uncultured Porphyromonadaceae bacterium
GCCAAAGACTTTACCAATACGGTAAAAGAGAAAGCTATGGGTCAGAATGTGTTGACTGCTGTTAAACCCAGCCAGATGATGGTCAAGATCGTCCATGATGAGCTTGCTGAATTGATGGGTGGTGAAACGGTGGATGTTAACATTAAAGGAAGCCCAACGGTCATCTTGATTGCCGGACTCCAGGGATCTGGTAAAACCACTTTCAGTGGAAAATTGGCTAATTTGTTGAAAACGAAACGGGGGAAATCTCCTCTCCTTGTTGCTGGAGACGTGTATCGACCAGCTGCGATTGATCAATTGAAGGTATTGGGTGAGCAGGTTAGTGTACCGGTATATACTGAAGAAGACAACAAGAATCCTGTAAAAATCGCCAAGGCTGGAATACGGCATGCGAAAAGCCAAGGCCATGACCTCGTGATTGTGGATACAGCTGGTCGACTAGCGATTGACGAGCAGATGATGAATGAAATATCCTCGATCAAGGATGCAATTAATCCGCATGAGATCTTATTTGTTGTTGATTCAATGACTGGTCAGGATGCCGTGAATACGGCAAAAGAATTTAATGATCGTCTTGATTTTGACGGTGTGGTCCTGACAAAACTTGATGGTGATACTCGGGGTGGTGCAGCTTTATCCATTAAGACAGTTGTCAATAAGCCAATTAAGTTTGTGGGTACCGGTGAAAAGCTTGATGCCCTTGATGTATTCCATCCAAGCCGAATGGCCGATCGAATATTGGGAATGGGTGATATCGTTACCCTGGTTGAGAAGGCACAGGAGCAATTTGATGAAGAAGAAGCGATTAAGTTAAAGAAGAAGCTGGCCAAGAATCAATTCAACTTCAATGATTTTCTAAAACAGATCAATCAGATCAAAAAGATGGGTAACATTAAAGATCTGGCTGGTATGATTCCAGGCATGGGTAAGGCCATGAAAAACCTGGATATGGATGATCATGCCTTCAAAGAGATAGAAGCCATTATATTCTCGATGACTCCGGCTGAGCGGGAGTTACCAACGATCATAAACGGCAGCCGCCGCAAACGGATTGCTGCTGGTAGTGGTACTACTGTGCAAGAGGTAAACCGCTTGATCAAGCAATTTGATGAAACCCGCAAAATGATGCGAATGGTTACTCAGGGGAAAAACCTGAATCGAATGATGGGCAATATGCCTGGTATGAGACCTTAAACAAGAAGCATTATGAAACTAATAGACGGCAAGAAAATCGCGAGTGACATCCGACAGGAAGTTAAGAAAGAAATTGACGAGCGACTTTTGCAGGGCCAGAAGGTACCCCACCTGGCCGCTATATTAGTGGGTAATGACGGGGCCAGTGAGACTTATGTGAATTTGAAAATGAAGGCTTGTCAGGAAGTGGGTATGAAATCAACCCTGGTTAAGCGTCCGGATTCAATCACAGAAGAAGAATTATTGGCTGAAGTAGCGAAACTCAATAACAATGAAGATATTGATGGTTTCATAGTTCAGGTGCCTCTGCCTGACCATATCGCTGAGCAAAAGGTGATTGAAGCCATAGACCCTGACAAAGATGTAGATGGTTTCCATCCGGTAAACGTGGGTAAAATGGTTCAGGGTTTACCAGCCTTCACTCCTGCGACTCCTACCGGTATTCTGGAACTGATTAGCCGGTATAATCTTGAAACCAGCGGGAAACATTGTGTGGTTATTGGTCGCAGCAATATCGTTGGCACACCAATTTCATTGATGCTTTCGAGAAAGGCTTATCCGGGTGATTGCACTGTTAGTCTGTGTCATAGCCGCACAAAAAATATGAAAGAGATTTGTTTACAGGCTGATATATTGATCACCGCGCTGGGACGTCCTGGCTTTTTAACCGCAGACATGGTTAAAGAAGGGGCAGTAGTGATTGATGTTGGAACCACCCGAGTTAAGTCGAGCGAGACTAAGTCTGGTTTCAGACTCAAGGGAGATGTCGATTTTGACCAGGTGGCACCCAAATGTAGTTATATCACTCCCGTACCCGGGGGTGTTGGTCCGATGACCATTGCTACATTAATAAAGAACACATTAAAAGCAAGTGAAATAAAATGAAACAACACAAACCAACCCAAAAGGCGGTAGTTGTTTTCCGGCAATGGCAAAGGAAAAACTATGCCTTATTCCAGGTTTTGGGCAGACAGATCAGGATTGCTGTGCTAGCAGCGATCTATTTTCTGGTCACCAAACCAATGGATGCACAGGTGTTGGTTCAGGCTGATTCATCGATTTACGACTATGAGCTTGAGGAAGTGGAAGTTAAGGGACAACGGCTGGGGATCTCAGCCCTGGAAGTTCCAAGATTACTAACCCTCGTTTCACAGGCAGAGATAGCGCGATCGTCGGCTGGGAACCTCACCGATTACCTCAATCAAAACCTAAGTCTGGATGTCAGACAAAGAGGGCGGGGAGGCATCCAAAACGACATCAGTATGGGCGGAGGGAGTTTTGAACAGGTGCTTCTTCTTGTTAATGGGATTCCGTTCAATAATCCGCAAACCGGGCATTTCAACGCCGACATACCCATTCCATTATTGGCAATAGATCACCTCGAAATCATCGAGGGATCGGCCTCTCGGTGGTTGGGACCAAATGCCTATTCAGGTGCGATCAATATCGTAACAAAGCAAGTACAGACGGCAGAAATTGTGGCTGATGTAAGTGTAGGTCAGCACGGATACCTGCAGGCAGAAACCATTGCTGAAGTGAAACAGAATGCCTGGTCACAGCTGATCGGGGCCGGATATGGAAGATCTGCAGGTTATGTTACCAATACTGATTATAATCGGTGGAATAGTTACTTATCTACCCAATACGAGAATGAGCAGGTGAAACTGTTTATGCAGGCTGGGGCAGGAGCCAAAAGTTTTGGAGCCAATGCTTTTTATACACCGGTTTATCCCGACCAGTTTGAAGAAATACTAAGTGGGTTTGCCTCAGCTGGCTGGGAGCTTGGGAAACAGCTTCAGTTTCGTCAAGAGCTTTACACCCGCATGCATTTGGATGCTTTTCATCTATTTAGACATGATGCACCGGAATGGTATACCGGAGCTAATCGCCACATGAGTCAGGTTCATGGTTTGCAAAACACCTTGGGATGGACAAATCGTATCGGACATTTTAATTTTGGGCTTGATTGGCAACGCGAATCAGTATACAGCACCGTACTGGGTGAAGATATGGAGAATCCCCGACCTATTCCATTCGATTCTAGCGATCAGTTCTATAATCATCAGGGACACCGAAATCACCTAAGCCTTTATGGAGAGCATCTTCTTCATGTAGGTAAAATAAGAATGACAAGTGGAGTTTTAGGACATTGGTTGTCTGGTCATTCGGCAGGTTTTCAACTCTATCCTGGCTTCGATCTAAGTTATCAAGTTGCACAAAATATCAAGCTGTTCACAGGCATAAACCGCTCGCTTCGACTACCTAGCTTCACCGAATTATATTATACCACACGCACTCATAACGGGAATATTGAATTGGAGCCTGAATCAGCATGGACCTGGCAAAGTGGTATCCGATTCTCTAGTCAGCAATGGCAAACCAGGATCAGTGGATTTTATGCCTTCAGCCAAAATAGCATCGACTGGACGCGGAATACCCCTGAAGAGAAGTGGATGGCTAGAAATTCCCAGACTATGCGTCGAAACGGATTGACCATTCAGCAGATTTGGTATCCCAGGTGGTCGGGATTTATGAGCGGAATCCGATTTGAGCTAGGATACCGCTATGTGAATCTTAGCCAGACAGACCAGGATTACGATTCGAAATACCTGCTCGACTATTTGAAGCATAAAGTCTTGGTCAGCAGTTTTGTTCCCATTCATAAAGGCCTGTCAGTGCAGCTTGTGGGAATATGGCAGGACAGGGCCGGGTTTTACATCAACTGGGATGAAGACGGGGAGGCTTTTGAGCAGAACTATGAACCATTCTTGACTGTTGATCTAAAATTGCAGTATAAATGGAAAGGCTTTACCACCTATGGAAGCATTGAGAATGCCTTGAATACCACCTATGCTGATATCGGACATGTTATACAACCGGGCAGGTGGATTCGCTTGGGGATGCGGTACAACTTTTCTTATCTTTAGGCAAATCGATAAACCATGAATAGACTGCACGTTTCACTCCTTATCAGTTTTTTACTACTTTTTAGTATTGCTTGTTCAGACCGGGCTCCTGAGCCTGAATACAGAGGATTGCTTGCCGAAAACGGAATGGTCGTTAGTGCCCATCCAGAAGCTTCAGCTGTCGGACTTGATATTTTGCAAAAGGGAGGTACTGCCATGGATGCAGCATGTGCAGTAGAGCTCGCTTTAGCCGTGGTGTATCCTGCAGCAGGCAACCTTGGTGGTGGGGGATTCTGGGTGGTCAGAACAAAAGACGGGAAAGTTTCAGGTCTGGATTTTCGAGAAAAAGCCCCAGCGGCTGCGCATCGGGATATGTACCTCGACGATGACGGTGATGTGATTAAAGGGACGAGTACAAGCACCATACTGGCCTCAGGAGTTCCCGGAACAGTTGCAGGACATGAACGATTTGGAACCTTTGCCTGGAGCGATCTTGTGCAACCAGCAATTGATCTTGCCCAGCATGGTTTTCCACTTACTGAATCGCAGGCCAAGAGCTTAAACAGTCTCAAAAGGACTATATTGGCTCGCAATACCTGGCGAACCCCATTCATTAGAAATAGCCTTTGGACTAAGGGTGACACTTTGAAACAACCTGAATTGGCTGAAACCTTGAAGCGAATACGGGATGAAGGTCGAACAGGTTTCTACGAAGGAATTACAGCTCAATTCATTGTAGACCAGATGAATAAGCTCAATGGATTGATAAGCTATGAAGATTTGAAGAATTATGAAGCCCAATGGCGCACACCCATAGAAGGAGACTACCGGGATCATCATTTCATCTCCATGGCTCCTCCTTCGTCTGGTGGTGTTGCGGTGAAACAGATGCTAGGAATAGTTGAACAATTTCCACTCGCAGAATATGGATTTCACTCACCAGAGGCGGTGCATGTCATGGTTGAGGCTGAGCGTAGAGCCTATGCTGATCGAGCTGAGTGGCTAGGAGATAGTGACTTTTTTAATGTTCCTGTTCAGGAGCTGACTGATAAGCAATACCTAATCGAACGCTCTAAAGAGATCGATCTTGATCAGGTAAGTTCAAGTGTAAGTGTGAGTGCCATGTCAATGGCACAGAAAGAGAGTGAAGAAACTACCCATTACTCGGTAGTTGACCAATGGGGCAACGCGGTTGCTGCAACCACAACTCTAAATGGAGGATATGGAAATCGCATCGTTGTAGAAGGCGCTGGCTTCTTGCTGAACAATGAAATGGATGATTTTTCTATCAAACCTGGATTTCCCAATATCTATGGCCTGGTTGGAGGAGAAGCCAATGCCATAGAGCCAGGTAAACGTATGCTGAGCTCAATGACCCCAACGATAGTCACTAAGGATGGGAAACTGAAGTTGGTTGTTGGAAGCCCTGGTGGTTCCACCATTATAACCTCAGTTTTTCAGATTATTGTGAATGTAATTGATTTTGAGATGGGCATGCAAGAGGCCGTTGATGCCAGCCGATTCCACCATCAATGGTTACCTGACCAAATTAGTTTGGAGAAAAATGCACTTGATAGCCTTACCATGCTGGCACTTGAACAGAAGGGACATGTATTAAAAACACGCGGACCAATTGGAAGGGTTGATGCCATATTAGTTTTACCGGACGGACGTTTAGAAGGAGGAGCAGATCCTCGAGGCGATGATACAGCGAAAGGTTACTAAACCCGATAGCCTGACTCTACATGTACAGGCAATTGGTAGCCAGGGAGCTACTGATGATCAAACACAAGCTGGCAGGCGTGAGCTGAATAATGCGCTGCCTGCAATTTCAATCAGATATTCCGTTAGTAATCCGCAAGCCATCCTGTTCATCACCGGGGGATCAGAACATAGAGTCCTTGATGCCATTGGCGACCGTCGCCATATTATTCTATTAGCCAGTCAGAGAAGAAACGCTTATGCTGCTGCCTGTGAGGTCAAGGCTTATTTGAACCGGATTGGAATCGAATCGTACCTGTACAATCTGTCAGATACCGAGGCTCTTCAAGATCTTGTGATCAGGTTGAAGGTTTGGCAAAGGGTGCGCACTTTTACCCATAAGCAAATTGGTTTGGTTGGACGGCCAGCAGAATGGCTGGTGAATTCAAATCCCGATCCAAATCTGATTCGTGGACGTTTTGGCTTCAAGCTGCGCATATTTAACTGGGAAGATCTTCAGAAACCTTCCCAATTTGAACAATCGAAAGACTTTCTGGATTATTATCATGGCCATGGCGACAAAATATATGAGGACCACAGCCGATTGGATTCCCTGTTAGCTAACTTGTGGTTTGAAAACGGTTTGGATGGTATAGCCGTCGAGTGTTTCCCTTTGGTTACCCAGCATAAGCTTACGGCATGCCTTTCGCTTGCCAGGTTTAATGCAATGGGTATGCCGGCCGCCTGTGAAGGAGATTTGGTGAGTCTTACGGGTATGCTTCTGATCTATCATCTGACCGGTCATATTCCCTGGATGGCCAACTTGTCAAACTTAAAAATTAACCGGGTGGTGTTTTCACATTGTACCATTGCTCCCAGTCAGGTTGATACTTTTTCAGTCAAGAGCCATTATGAAAGTAATGAAGGACTCGCCATTGATGGTCGCTTTAAGCAGTCAGTTTTCACTATCTTTCGCATGGATGTTTTATTTGAACAGTGTTTTATAGCAACTGGTCATCGTATTGACGAAGAAAATGAGCTTGAAGCCTGCCGTACTCAACTCTCTTTGAAGCTAGTTGAAGAGGATGTCAACCTGTTGCATAATAAACCCTTAGGGAACCACCATTTGCTCATTCCAGGCGATTGGGAAAGTGAACTGAAAATGGCTTGTTCTTTTCTAAACTTCGCAATTATCCATTGATCTTACGGATCTGTCAAAAATAGACTAATTAATTAGTTGACTATCTATTGAATTAGTTATGTTTGTCGAAAATTGTTTATCATGTACATGCGAATCATTTTCTCTGTCTTTTTGTTCTTAGTGATTTGGACACCAAGATCCACTCTCAAGGCCCAGGATCAGAGTCAAGATAATGTAGGGGTGATTTATGACCAGGCTATGTCTTACCTGGAGTTGAAACAATACCCACAGGCAATAACACAACTGAAAGAACTGATTTCTTTGAAGTCATCTGAACCAGCATACCGATTTCAATTGGCTCAGATTTACTACGAAGCAGATCACTATGAACTTTGCTTACACACACTCGATGAATTGCTGAATACAGAACCCAATAATCTGGCTTATCACATTCTACGCGGACAAGCATTGTTCAGAATGCAAAAATTTGAAGCAGCAAAAGAGTCTTTCCTATTTATGCATACGATGGACAGCACAAATTCATGGATTGTAAAGCAATTGGGGGCAACTTTCCTTAGGATAGACAGTGCGGAAGGGGCCATCGAATGGTATCGAAAAGCAACCAAGCTTGACACCTTGGACATGCAGTCGTATAAGCGATTGGGAAATCTTTATATACAAACAGAGAATTTTGAAGGTGGCCGGTCAGTTCTTAGTGAAGCTATTTTGCGTGATTCAACACAGGCCTTATTATATCGCTTTCGCGGATCGCTTCATATAATGGGTGCAGATTTTGATGACGCAGAGTCAGATTTTGGCAGGGCCATTAGTCTGGGTGATTCAAGCGCATTTTCTTTTCGTCATCTTGGGTTGGCTTTGTATAAGCAATCGAAATACGATGAGGCTTTACCTGTTTACCAGAACACGATAAAGCTGGATCCTGAAGATGCAGGAGCATGGTTCCACTTGGGTTTCTGTTACAAATGGGCTGAAAACGTCACTGAAGCGATTTCCTGTCTGGAGAAATCACTTGAGTTATCAGCCAGCACTTCAATTTCAGAGGTGTATAGTGGTTTGGGGCAACTGTATGGCTTAGAGCGTAACTATGATAAAGCGATTCATCATTATTCAAGGGCTTATGAATGGGATGAATCAAATGTAGTGCCGCTGGCTCAACTTGGCATGCTGGTTGAACAGAGCGGAGGAAAGAAAGAACATGCAAAACACTATTACAAGTCGTTTCTGAAGCAAGCCGATCCAAAAGAAGCGTATTTAATCGAATACATAACCAATCGAGTTAACATCATCAATGAAAAGCTTTTCATGGAGGGGAAGCTGGAAAGGGAATAGACTCAAGTGCTTAGATTTGCACTCTATCCATTTTTAACTTACTTTAGGTGCCTGATTTAAAACAGAGTGATGCTTTTTAAGGGCCTGATTAAAAGGTATTTAAAATTCAAGGGGTGGCAGCTAGTTGGTGATAAACCACCGATAGACAAATTCATCTTTATTGTCGCCCCTCATACCAGTCAACTTGATTTTGTCATGGGTAAAGTCTTTTGTTCACTACAAGGCTTTAAACCCCGGTTTCTAATAAAAAAAGAGGCATTCATTTTTCCTTTCGGAGCAATCCTCAAGCGATTGGGTGGTTTACCGGTTGACAGGGGAAACAGTCAACGACTTACCCAACAACTAGTTAAACAATTTAGTCACGCTGATGAGCTCATTATAATTATTACTCCCGAAGGAACCAGAAAGAAGGTTAAGAACTGGAAAAGAGGATTCCATTTTCTTGCCAGGGCAGCTGAGGTACCGGTAGTTTTATCATTCATTGATTATAAGACCAAGCGAATGGGCATTGGCCCAGTGATGGAAATGACAGCAGATTTTAAAGGTGACCTCAAGAGGATTAAAGCTTTTTATCGTGGAATGGAAGGCAGACATATAGATAGGTTCTGCGCTGATGATTAAAGGATTATGGTGAAGATTAAGCGATATTTTGAAAGACAATTTGCCCGTTTATTACTGTTTGTAACAGGCTGGAGACTGGAAGGTGATGTTCCAAGTCTAGATAAATGTGTGATCATTGGTGCCCCTCATACGAGTAATTGGGACTTTTTCTTTGGGATGCTTTACAAGCTTTTTTATGGTCTGAATATCCATTTCCTTATGAAGGAAGAATTATTTCGTTTTCCGTTTGGGTGGTTCTTTAAAGCGGTAGGTGGCATACCGGTTAATCGTTCTCGGAAAAACAACCTGGTTGATACCCTGTACAAAAAATTTACCCAGCGTGAGAATTTTTTCCTGGCTTTAACACCAGAGGGAACTCGACATCGAGTAAAAGTTTGGAAAAGAGGATTTTACTACATTGCCAGAAAGGCAAATGTGCCGATTGTGCTGGGATATATGGATTATGGACGTAAAATTGTTGGTGTGGGTCCTGTTTTTTATCCGGGAGGAGATATTGAGGAGGACATGCGGAAAATAAAGGAGTTCTATATGACTATTCAGGCAAAATTTCCACATCGTTTTACAACCCAACTTGAACCTGTTCATCTGAAAGTGCCAGTAAATGAGTGAACTAAGTGTTGTTGTTGTTCAGCCCAACCTAAAATGGGAAGATAAAGGCTTTAACCTGAAACTACTTGAAAGTCTAGTAGATCGTCATACAGAAAAGATAGATGTGCTGGTTTTGCCCGAAATGTTTTCGACTGGTTTTACTATGAATCCTGTATCTCTGGCTGAATCGACAAGTGGCACTACGGTCGAATGGATGAATATGATGGCTGATCAGCGTGATTGTTTGGTCACCGGGAGCCTTATTATTGAGGAAGACAATCATTTCTCAAATCGGTTTTTGGCAGTTTCCTCGGCAGGGATTATCGCAAAATATGATAAGCGACATTTATTCAGGATGGGCGATGAAGAAAATCATTATAAAGCAGGTGATCAGCGTGTTGTATTTGAATGGCGTGGTTGGAGGCTGTTACCACAGATTTGCTATGATTTGCGGTTTCCTGTTTGGATGCGTAACCAGGATGACTATGACCTGATTCTTCTTGTAGCAAGTTGGCCTAAACCCCGGGGCCGGGTATGGAACAATCTCTTGACAGCGCGAGCACTCGAGAACCAATCCTTTGTTGTTGCTTCAAATCGGGTAGGCATTGATAACAACGGGATAGATCATGCCGGTGATAGTCAGGTAATTGATCCCAAAGGTCAGACAATAACCGATTTGGGTGACGAGGAAGGGGTTTTGCATGCTTCACTCTCTCTGCAATCTTTACTAGACTTTAGAACAAAATTTCCGGCCCATCTCGACAGAGATCATTTTCAGATTATTAGTTGAACAGGGCAGCGTGTAAGATTTCGATAGGGTGGTGAGCCTGTTTTCCGGTTCCATCTTTAATTTGGTGTCTGCATGATGTTCCCCCAGCGGCAATCAGTGCATTGGGATTGGCTGATCTCACTGCCGGAAACAACACCAATTCCCCAACCTTCATCGACAGTTCATAATGCTCTGCTTCGTAACCGAATGATCCAGCCATTCCACAGCAACCCGATGGTATTTCCGTAACTCTGTAATTTTTAGGAATTGATAACATGTCAAGAGTTGACTGAGTTGAGGCTACTGCCTTTTGTTGACAGTGTCCATGCAACAATACGTGACGAGTTTCGCCAGTAAAACTTGAGGATGCAATACGTCCTGCCTTGAGCTCATTCGCAATAAATTCGTCAATGAGCAAGCAGTTTTTAGCTAATTCAAGAGCGGCAGGTTTAAGATGTGGGCTTACCAAATCTGGGTATTCATCTCTAAAACCCAGAATTGCAGAGGGCTCAATCCCAATCAGTGGTAACGAATCGGAAATCTCATCTTTCAGCAAGGTGACATTTCGATCGATTATCCGGCGTGCTTTTTTCAATAAGCCCTTTGACAGGTAGCTTCGAGCGCTGATGTCATGCTTTTTGAGCACAACCCGATAACCCAGTTCGGTGAGCAAGTGAATAGCTTTGAGGCCAATATGAGCATCGTTGTAATTGCTGAATTCATCGATGTAGAGGCAAACCTGACCTATTGTGCTTTTCTGAGAGGGGTTAATCCGCAGCAAGGCTGATCGAGCCGATATGATTAGGGGGCGCTTTGAAATCGTTGGAAGTGATCTGGTCTGAGCAAACCCAATCATTTTATTAAACGAACGCGTGAACGCTGCATTTGTCAGAAATAGATTGGTCAAGGCAGGAAAGATTGAACCCAGGCGGTTAATCTTGGTGATTCCCCCGATTACACGGGTTCGGAGCGGAATGCCTTTATGCGCGTACCAATGCGATAAAAACTCAGCCTTCAGTTTGGCCATATCTACACTTGAGGGGCATTCGTTTTTACACGCTTTACACGACAAGCAGAGATCCAGAATTTCATATACAGCTGGTTGGTTGAACAGTTGTTTTTTGTCTGTGGGCTTTGATAGGTATTCACGCAGCATATTGGCCCTGGCACGTGTCGAATTACGTTCATCAAGCGTTGCCTGGTATGACGGACATAAAGTACCCCCGATAATGTGACTTTTTCTGCAATCACCTGATCCATTGCATTTTTCAATGGCACGTATAAAACCTTCAGAGCTCGAAAAATCAAAATAGGTGTCAATTTCAGGTGTAACCTGGTCAGGTTCATAGCGAAGAAACTCATCCATGGGTGGGCTGTTCACTATCTTGCCTGGATTTAGAATATTATCGGGATCAAAGCTCATTTTGACTTGTTCTAGCAGGCTGTAAACATCGTCACCGTACAAATCCTTAATGAAATTGGCTCGCAGTCTGCCGTCTCCATGCTCTCCACTAAAACTTCCTCTGTATTTCTTGATCAGAGAAACGGTTTCTTCGGCAATTCCTCTGAATTTTTGTACATCATCCGATGATTTCAGGTTAAGCACGGGACGCAGGTGAAGTTCACCCGTTCCGATATGAGCGTGTTAAACACACTCCATTTGATACCGTTCGAAAATAGCTTCAATTTCAGCAATATAGGCTGGAAGTTGCTCCACATGAACTGCCGTGTCTTCGATTACAGTAACGGATTTCTCATCTCCAGGAATATTTGCCAGTAATCCCAACCCTGCCTTTCTCAGGTTCCACACTTTGTTTATATCCTCTCCATAAACCACTGGATAAGCATAGCCGTATTGAGCTTGCTTGAGTTGCTTAATGCATTGCTCAATTTTGCCATCGAGAACTGCTTTAGTTTCCTCATCAAATTCAATGATCAATATGGTTCGGGGATCTCCTTCGACGAAGTAGCGATTTGCTTCCTGATCTTTATTTGATTTCGTACATGACAAGACTGTTGAATCCATCAACTCGACGGCTGTAGGTCCCTGTTTGAGAGCAATTAGATTGGCTTCAAGCGTTTCTTGAATCTCAGAAAAATGGGCGCACAAAACCGCTTTAACAGGGGGCGGGAGCGGAACCAGGTTCAGTTTAATCTTGGTGAAGAGGACCAAGGTTCCTTCTGAGCCCCCAAGCAGTTTACACAAATTTAGGGCTTCCTCATTCGTACCAAAAATGCGATTATCCAATAACAGATCCAGTGCATATCCCGTATTGCGTCTCGGAATTCCCGGATCGGGATAGTTTTTTTTGATCAGCGCCTGATGATGTGAACTTCCCAGAATGCGATCAAGATCCCTGTATAATTGACCTTCGAGTGTATCAAGTCTCTTCTTTTCAGCGTAGTCTTCATCCGATAGGTCGGCAAACAAAACAGTTGAACCATCACTCAGGATAGCCTCCACCTCAAGGGTATGGTCTCGGGTGCTCCCATAGACCAACGAATGCAGGCCACAGGCATTATTCCCCAGCATGCCGCCAATCATGCACCGGTTTGCGGTGGACGTTTCAGGACCAAAGAATAAGCCTTCTTTGGCTGTCATCTTATTCAACTCTTCAAGATTCACACCGGGTTCAACCCACACATAGCGTTCTTTGGGATTGAATTCTATCACTTGATTCATGTAGCGTCCGACATCAACGACAATGCCATTGCCCACCACTTGTCCGGCCAGTGAGGTACCGGCTGTTCTGGGTATCAATCCTGTTTGATTGGTTTTAGCGAAATGAACCAGGCTAATCAGGTCTTCACTGTTTTTTGGGAATGCAACAGCCTGAGGTTTTTCTTTATAGACGGAAGCATCTGTTGCATAGATAGTGAGGTGTGTATCATCCCAGTGTACTTCACCTTGTAGCTCGCTATTTAATAGAGAAAGTTTATCCGCTGCGATCATAATTCAGGATTGAGAAAAAACAAATATAGGAAAAACAAAAAGGGTGACCGATCGCGGTCACCCTTAAAGAAACAGTATAATAATTTAGAAAATCTTGAGATCGTCTAATACACCCATCACGTTGCGAACATGATCAGCAGAACTATTGAGCATGGCGGTTTCTTCTTCATCCAGCTCAACTTCAATGATTCTCTCGATTCCTTCTTTGCCCAGAACTACCGGGACACCCAGATACAGATCTTTCATTCCGTATTCACCGTTGAGATAGGCACAAACGGGGAAGATTCGTTTTTGATCTTTCACTATGGCTTCTGCCATCAGCGCAGCTGCAGCACCGGGCGCATACCAGGCTGATGTTCCCATTAGTTTCACCAGTTCACCGCCACCTTTTCGGGTTCTTTCAACAATGGCATCCAGTTTTTCCTGATCAATCAACTGGGTGACCGGTATACCTGATACTGAAGTATATCGCTTGAGCGGTACCATGGTATCTCCATGACCACCGAGCAAAAGTGCCTGACAATCGTTAGGTGACACATTCAGGGCATCGGCTAAGAATGCAATGTATCTTCCGGCATCGAGAATTCCGGCCATACCAAATACCTTATTCGATGGTTTGTTTGCTGCCAGGAAGGCTGCATAAGTCATGACATCGAGCGGATTGGAAACAATAATTAGGATGGCTTCAGGTGAGTATTTCACCGCTTTCTCAGTGACTTCCTTTACAATGCTTGCATTGGTTTTAATCAGGTCATCTCGTGACATGCCTGGTTTTCTTGGAATCCCTGCTGTCACAATGATAACGCTGGATCCGGCGGTTTTTTCATAATCATTCGTTACACCGATGACACGTGAATCAAAAATGTTGATTGATGAAGTTTGCCAGATATCCAGTGCCTTTCCTTCGGCCCATCCTTCTTTGACATCCACCACAATGACTTCTTTGGCCAGGTCTTTATGAGCCACAACATTTGCCACAGTGGCCCCGACATTACCAGCGCCAATGACTGTGATTTTGTTTTCCATTTGGTTAAAGTTTTTGTTTAGAAATTAATATTGGTTTCCATACCTGCCTGGTCTAGGAACCAGCGGGTATTTTGTGATTTTGGTCTTTCGATGGGCAGTCCAT
>CAYUGX010000102.1:0-14317 GCA_964444375.1 uncultured Porphyromonadaceae bacterium
ATCGAGGTGATAGTCTTTTCCAGCTTCTGTTTTCGATTTCCAGGTCTTTCTACCATAGGTCACTTTGCAAGGTTCACCTGTTTTTGATACTATCCTAACGGATGTCAGCTCACCGTCTTTCCATTCCAAATCAACTTCAAATCCACCCCGGGCACAGAGGCCTTTGACTGATCCGGTAGGCCAAGCTGAGGGCAATGCCGGCAACAATTGGATTTCACCGGCATGACTTTGCATGAGCATCTCACAATACCCGGCAGTTGCACCCAGGTTTCCATCAATCTGGAAAGGCGGATGTGAATCGAAAAGATTTGAATATACGCCTGCCCCACTCTTTCCGTAGATGGTTCTGGTTTCATCAACCAGAGTAATGAGATTTCTGAGCAGCTTGTATGAACGATCGCCGTCACCCAACCTGGCCCAGAAATTGATCTTCCAGGCCCGGCTCCAGCCTGTGCTGGCATCTCCACGGGCATTCAAAGAAACCCGGGCAGCCTCGGCCAATTCGGGCGTTAAAGCCATACTGATTTGTCGCCCTGGATAGAGAGCAAACAAATGTGAGACGTGCCGGTGCTTGTCTTCTGGATCATCTTTGTCAACCTCCCACTCTTTCAGCTGCCCCCAACGTCCGATTGATGGCTTCAATAGATCGTCCCGCATTTGGGCAATATGATCCCTGAAGGCTTTGTCATCTCCCAGTGCATCAGCGGCTTCAATGGTATTGGTGAATAAATCATATATAATCTCCTGATCGTATGTCACCCCTTCCTCTGGTTCATACTTGTATTGTTCAGGCGACCAGCCATCTGGGGTAACCAGCGTACCATCCTCTCTTCTGACCAGATGGTCTTCCCAGAAATGGCACACCTCTTTGAGAATGGGATAGGCGGTATTTCGCAAATAATCAAGGTCACGACCAAAAGCATAGTGTTCCCACAAATGCTGGGCATACCATGCACTTCCAGGTGGATTCCATTTCCAGTACGAAATACCACAAGCGTTATTCATGGTTTGAATCGTCCAGCCGCGAATGTCGCCGTAATGACGCTGTGTATTTCTGGCGCTGACCTCCCGGATGCTGTTGATATAATCAAAAAACGGGATATGACATTCACCCAAATTTGTCGGTTCGGCTGGCCAGTAGTTCATCTCCAAATTGATATTTGAATGATAATCACCCGCCCAGGCCGGTAGATTGCTGTGGTTCCATACACCCTGCAAGTTGGCGGGCAAGGCACCCGGACGTGAACAAGAGATCAACAGATAGCGACCAAACTGAAAAAACAGGGCCTCCAATTCGGGGTCTTGCGTTTGCTTATGGGTGTAGGCATAGAGTCGCTCCAGGGTGGTCATTCCTCGTATTGCCGAGGCTGTCTCACCGAGATCAAGTGCAACCCGGCCAAATAATGATTGATAGTCTTCAATATGTTCTTTCTTCAACTCTTCGATAGGCCGGGCTGCTGCCTGATCTACCTGCTTAGTAATTCTTTCATGCGGATGCTCGCCCAACCATTCCTTTGCATAATCCTGCTCAAAACTGGTCCCAGCGCTGAGTATAAGGCTTACTGCATCGCAGTCTTTCAATTCCATGCCCAATGGTGGCATTGGGGAAATCCCTGAATTCTCCACCTTGGCCCGTTTCAACTCGCCTCCGCTATTGAGCACCTCGAGTTGGGCTTCATATTCAAATCCGTTATCCATTTCACCAACGGAATAAAAGCGGTTCTTAGTCAAACTGATTCGGGCATTATGCATATCGGTCAACCATATCCTGCCGGATATTGCGCCAGGCTGATCAGCTGTGATTTGATATACAATCACTTTAGCCGGATGACTGGCAAAGGCTGTTTGGGTATAGTGCACACCGTCATAATCGTATTCAACAGCATGGATCGCATTGTCAAGGTTCAGCGACCTCCGGTAGTTCGTCACTCCTGACCAATCATGACCAAGCCGGATAAAAACGTCCCCAAAGGCCTGATGTGCACCCATATCTTCCTCCTCAATATCTTCATCATTCGGCATGCGGTCGCCACTCCAGAGACTAATCTCATTAAACTGGATCCGCTCGATTTCAGTCCCCCCAAAAAGCATCGCGCCCATCGGACCATTACCGATAGGTAAGGCTTCTGTCATCCAGATTTCAGCAGGCTCATCATACCACAGGGTTGATTGTCCGAATACGGCTGAAGCCGGTAACATTATTAAGGTCATCAATATGGTTAAAGCACCAGATCTTTTCATTGTAGGTAATGATTTCATGGTTGTTTGTTGTTGATAGCTGGTTTAAAAATAGCTGGTTCTCTGAAAATAAGTGCACAATATTTGCTTAACTTTCTCTACGATATGTTGCGTATTTATAGAATTATCCTGTTCAGCACATGCCTGTTGGGGTTGCTTAACGAGCCTATTAACGGCCAGATTGTCATCAACGAGTTAATGGCGATAAATGACACAACCATTTCTGATCCTATTTATGGAGATTTTGTAGACTGGATTGAGCTCTACAACGCCGGGGACCAACAGGTAGATCTCACAGGCTGGTTCCTGACCGATGACTTCTCTGCACCTCAGAAGTGGGTATTTCCGGCAAATACGACCATTGATAGTGAAGATCACTTGCTGTTATGGGCCGACGGACTGAATCTAGAACTACATCTAAGCTTCAAACTATCCGGCTCAGGGGAGGTGATCATGCTATCTGATCCAGCCACTGAGGTAATCGATTCTTTGAGTTTTGGTCCACAGTCTGCAGACATCTCAATGGGAAGAAGAGGTGATGGTGGTGATGATTGGATTCTTTTTAACACTCCAACACCAGGAACCGATAACCCGGATGAGGGGCATCTGGGTATATTGTCTGATCCCGTCACCAATCAGGATCCAGGATTTTATAGTGGACCAGTATCACTAACCCTGAGCTCTGCTGAGGGAGCTGACCTGTATTACAGTTTGGATGGAAGTGATCCATCACCTGAAGGCAATCTTTACATTGGTGATCCGCTTTCCATTGACACCACCACATTGGTGCGTGTGCTAGCCGTAAAAGACAATTACCTCTCCTCAGACATCGTGACAGCAACTTACATTATCGACGAGTCTACGACTTTGCCCGTATTCTCTATGGGTACAAATCCGCCAAACTTATGGGATCCTGATACGGGTATCTATGTAAAAGGAAATACCGATTATGCCTGGTATGCAGGAAACTTCTCCTACAACTGGGCACGAATTGCACATGGTGAATACTGGGATCAGGACAGAAACAAACAAATCTCACAATATGGTGAAATCGAGATTGCAGGAGGATTAACCCGTACAGCTTCACAAAAATCCCTTCGGTTCAAATCCGATGGAGATCTGGGCCCAGGTAAACTCAATTACAAATTTTTTTCAACAAAATCTATTGATCAGTTTGAAGAAATTCTCCTGCGTAGTTCAGGTAATGATTGGGGGGTCACCATGATGGCAGACGGTATGATACAATCAATTCTTGCAAACCGTTTGGATGTTGATTACCAAGCTTACCAGCCTGCCATCATGTTTCTGAATGGGGTCTATTGGGGTATTCATAACGTTAGAGAAAGAATTGCACCAGATTATGTTCGCGACAACTATAACCTTGATAAAAGTGAGATAGATTTTGTTGAGGGAGGTGATGAGGAAAAAGCAGGATCTTTAGAGGATTATAATGAGCTGATTGAATTCATTCAGACACATGATATGTCATTAGGAGATAGTCAGCAAAATTGATATTCAGTCATTTATTAACTACAATCTCATTGAAATGTTCCTGGCCAATCATGATTGGCCGGGTTCAAACACGAAATGCTGGAAACCCAATTCAGAGAATGGTAAATGGAGATGGATACTTTACGATATGGATTGGGCTTTTATGAATCCGAATAGAAATTTCTTTGAACGCACTATTGACCTCGACTGGATTTATGGCAATACTGAGATCATGCATGGATTGGTTCAAAATGAAGAATTCACCGATTTGTTTAAAAAGAGTCTGATCTATCATATGAATACCACTTTCACTGAAGAGCGGATGCTGCATGTTATTGATAGTGTGCAGGCCATTATCGATCCTGAGATGCGCCGGCACATTGAAAGATGGGAAGACGGCCATGGATGGTTATGGTACGAAACCGAAATCGGCTTGATTAAAACACCAGGAATTGCTGACTATAACGAATGGCTCGACAATGTCGAAGATTTAAGAACTTTCGCACGGGCACGGCATGACATTGTCATTGAACAAATGCAGGAATTCTATTCGAAGCCTGGTGAATTCTCCATCGATTTTCAAATCGAACCAGCTTTTGCTGGAGTTATTCATTATGATCAATTCGGACTCATAAGCGAAGATATGGAATGGCTTGACATAGGCGGGGATTCAATCACGATTGAAGCAATCCCGAAACCTGGCTTCACTTTCTCTCATTGGGAGAAAAATGGCAGTAACCTAAGTGAACCAACCATCACTCAAATCTTTAGTGGAAGCACAGTTCTAAAAGCAGTTTTCACCAACACCGGAGAAACGCCCGTGCTGGTCATCAACGAAGTTATGCCACGAAATTATGATTTTGTTGCTGATCAATCCGGTGCTCACCGTGACTGGTTTGAGCTCTATAATCCGGGAGAAGAGTCAGTATTGCTAAACGGAATGTATTTCACTGACGACTTCAATGAACCCATGAAACACATGATCTCATCAGAAGACCCTGTCCCGATAATTATTGGACCCGGAGAATACAAAATCTTCTGGACGGATAATCTACCGATTTTTGGCCCTGATCACCTGAACTTTCGCCTGGCTAGTGATGGAGAGCAAGTCGGGCTGAGCTGGGAGATCGATGACCAGATACAGTGGTTGGATACAATGAGCTTCCCGGCTCTTGAAAGAAACTACTCGTACGGAAGAACACCTGATGCAGGTGATAAATTCGCCATTTTCAAGTATTTCCCGACACCCGGTTCAAGCAACCGGCTAGATCCCGACCCGAAAGATGCACCAGTTGTCAAAATCAATGAGATCATGGCCAAAAATTACGAAACCTGGGAAAATGCCCACGGACAATTCGAAGACTGGATTGAGCTTTATAATCCAGGGAATGAAGCACTTGAACTAGGAGGTCTGTACCTCAGCAACAATGCAGATAACCGTCTGATGCACAGAATTCCGGTGGATGAAAATGATTACACCCAAAGCCCAGCTGGGGGCCATGTGATTTTTATAGCTGATGGCCGAAGGGATCTTGGTTCGGCCCACCTGAATATGCGCTTCAGAAGTGCGGGTGGGACCGTGTACCTCAGTTATTTACTAGAAGATGTGCTGCTTGTAACAATAGATTCTGTCACTTATCCCGAAGCAATAGAGGGATCTTCATACGGAAGATACCCTGATGGATCAGATACCTGGTATGAAATGAACCACTATACACCAGGTAATCCAAATTTGCGCGATCCACATCCATTAGACAACATCTTCATCAATGAATTTGCAGCAAAAAATTATGGATCCTGGCTCAATGGTAAGGGTCAGTATGAGGATTGGATAGAAATCTATAATGCCAACGACCAAGCAGTTAACCTCGCTGGCTTATTTCTCACGAACGATGCCATTCTACCCTACCTGTGGCAGATTCCGTACACTTATCCCGATTCCACAACAGTCGAGGCTCATTCGTACTTGTTGTTCACAGCTGATGGAGCTGCCATTCCATCTGTACGCCACACCAACTTCATGCTTAGAAGCAACGGTGGGTTTCTGGCTTTGATTGAAACTCACGACGGCGCCTGGCATTTTATTGATTCAGTCAGTTTTCAGGCTCAGCGTGAAGGGGAATCATATGGAAGAACAAGCGACGGAGCGAATACATGGCAAGTCTTTACAGTCACCACACCAGGTCAGGCAAATGGATCCAATACCGGCATCATGGCACAAAAACCAGATCCATTCGATCTGTTGATCTATCCAAATCCGGCCAACCACTACATCAATATCCAACACACACAACAAAAGCCCATTAAACGAATTGAACTGATCAATACAATGGGCCAGATAATTCTTGTTAAAGACCTACCGGATGTTACTCAGGGCTACCAGCAAAATCACAGACTAGATTTGCCCCTACATGCCAAAACCGGAATATATTGGGTCAGGCTGACATTCCCAGATCAGATTATAACACAAAAAATCCTCATTGATCACCATGAGCCAAACTAAGCTGAACCTATGAAACAAATCTTTATCTATTGCCTCTTAAGCTCAGTTTGTCTCATCCATGCCTGTTTACCTCAAAATAGTCCACCCAGTGACTTTAGTAAAACCGATGAACTACCATTGATAACCGAGGCCTTATTCGACTTTAAACAATCTGAGAAAATCAAAGGTTTGTCGTTCGCCCTTTTTGACAGCTCAAATGTCATAAGTCAAGTTTGTCTCGGAAAGTCAACATATCGGTACCCGATTGATGAACACACCCTATTCAGCATCCAGTCGATCTCAAAAAATGTAACAGCTTTAGCTGTAATGTTTGCAGTACAAGACTCTCTGGTTAAACTGGATGTACCCATTTCTGAATACTTACCAGATTTCACGGTGAACTCCTGTTTTGAAATCGAGCCACAGAAAAAAATCACCCTGGAGTTGCTGCTCTCACACACAGCCGGATTTACCCATGAAGCTCCAGTTGGAGGAAACTTTGATTTCATTCCCTGCACCTATCAAGAGCATGTCAGTAGCATCGCAGAAACCTGGTTAAAATTTCCGGTCGGTACTCAATATGCCTATTCAAACCTAGGTATCGATTTGGCTGCACACATCGTTGAAGTAAGATCAGGAATGGCCTTCAATAGCTACCTGAAAAATAAGCTGTTTGATCCTCTCGGCATGCCATCGACCACGGTAGACGATCAGGATGTTGTGAACAGTAAAAACAAGACTGAAGGGGACATCCGGTTTGTGCAGGACCAGCACCTGAAAATTCCACTTCAGGGTGCTGGAGGCACCTATACCTGCGTGGACGATTTCACAAAATATGTCCAGTTTTTAATGTGCCTTGGAAATAGCGAAAACACGACTCTAGATGAAGGCTTGATACAGGAAATGTTCAAGATCAGAAAAAACAACTATGGCCTGGGCACCTACATCGGTATCGATAACGGCAACTACTTCGTCAATCACAACGGGGGTGGTTATGGCTACGGTTCCAGTATGATATGGATGGTTGAATACAATCTGGGTGCCATACTTTTATGCAACAAGCCCGTAGATGCCTATGCAACGAACAGCTACATCATAAATGAGTTCATCCGTGTTACCCAATGTAAAAAGGATCGATCTCGTTCAAGAATCTTGCGTGAAATCAATCGGCCCTATTTTGAGAACTACCAGGCTCATAACAAAGTAAACCAAATCTTTTGCACCGATGATACCCTGTTCTCCGACGATTGGAACAAATACCTGGGCACCTATGCCATCATTTTCGATGGGATCAACCCAACCTGGTTGGCTAAATTGGCATTTACCCTTGGGTACCGGCCCCAAAAAGTTACAGTTTATCAAGAGGATCAGGCACTAAAATTCAGCAGCTTTGAAGGGATAAAGACCCTCAGAAAATTTGAGGATGGTGTTTTTTTTACCCAAGATGGAGAGATGGTTGATTTCTCAGCATCCCCACCAAGCTACCGTAATATCAAAATGGAAAAGCTGAGATAACCCTGAAAGAATACCAACAGCTTATGCCAGATGCTGCTAGTGTATACGATTCTTTCGGAGACCAATATATAGCCTAGGGAAAGTTCGGACTGGCCTATGAAGCTTTCATGAAGGCTCATGATTTGGGCTGGTGATTTCACAGTGACAGTTTTTTGACAGCCTCGTCAACTGACGGTAAAAAATTGACCTGTCTTCCCTTATTACTCTCAAAAATAAAGTCTTGCAGGCTCTTTTTATTGTAATGTGAAAAATTTCCGACGATGGCCAGCCTCACGCGATAAGTAGAAAACTTCTGGAGTATTTCTCCGGCCATACCATTTTTAAGATCAAAAAAATCTTCAGTGATATTCTCTTGATGAAGAATTATCCTATCGTATCCTTCATAATAGACATTGCCCATCAGGTCAGTACCGTCTCCTTGCTGTTGGATAATCAGGCCATCAGAAATCACTTCAGCTATTTTTATTTCACCTACCATGTGTGGTATAATCTCCATGATCCTACTTTTGTTTGCAAACATAAAGAATTACATAATTAATTAAATAATAAATTACATAATTTATACTCAATCTCACCATTCTCAAATCCATAATGTATAAAAAGGCCTGTAACGATAATTACAGGCCTTTTAGCATAACTAAAATCTATGAAAACGGTATTCGAGTTGCTATTTAATCACTACACGTTTTGTCAGGATCTGGTCTTCGGTTTGAATTGAAATGAAATAAATCCCCTTCTTTTCAAAGTTCAGCTGAATCTGATTTTCGTAGTTCAATGAAATATTTTCACTGATTTCTTGGCCTTTCAAGTTATAGATGCGCAAATCAGTAATCGGTAATCCGTTGGTATTGATATGAACCAAACCCCTTGAAGGATTGGGGTAGATTACTAGGTCGTCATTGGCGATTTCTTCAACACCTGTAGCCCCGGTTACCTCTATTAAATCTTCAACAATCAGGGTATCTGATCCGGCCTCATTTGAAGCTGTTAAAGAAACAGAGTAAGTTCCAGCAACAGTATAGATATGAGTTGGATGTTGATCAGTGCTGGTATTGTCATCACCGAAATCCCAGGTCCATGAAGTTGCATTTTGGGAAAGATCAGTAAAGTTTACAGTCAGAGGAGCATCACCGCTTGTTACATCAGCAAAAAAATCTGCCACCGGGGTGGGTATGTTTTCAGTCTCCATTAGGCTCACGTTGTCAATCAGAACATCAAAGGCATAGGTATTTCCTTCCCAGTCAATACAACCAGTTTTCAGTGCGAAATAATAAACTCCATCAGTTTCGGGCACAAATACACCCACTGGATCTTCACCACATGCATTATCTTGATAGGTACCATCCAGGCCGGGTGAACTTCCACAATCCCAAGTATTGAAGAATGCAATTTTCGTTGTCCCTTCGCCATAATCAGCGCCGTCTGCTGGTGCAGCGGTACCTATGAATACTTCGCTCCAGAAATGATCCAGGTTTTCACTCACGTCTTTAAACGCAGCGGTAAAGGTATATCTCATTCCAGCTGTCAATTCGACTGCCTGCCAGATGCAGTATTGTGAAGTGGCATTGACTACGGAGGCAGATATTTTCAGTACACCATCCTCTCCAGCAGCTGGTTTATCGTCTGTAAAATTCCAGGTAGCTGTGGTTGCAGCGGAGGCATTGAGCTGAGTAATGTTCCACAAATTGGGATCTTCCATATTCCCACCATAGAGCATTTCACCTTCTGGCAAATCGGGCAACTCATTGGCTTTTACATAATCTTCTTTGATTAACTCAGTTTCACCAATTTCATTAGAGACTTTCAGTTTTACTGTGTAGGTTCCGACATTCTCATATAAATGAGAAGGATTTTGTTCATCACTTGTTGTTCCGTCACCAAAATCCCAGGCCCAGGTGTTTCCAAAACTGGATTTATCAGTGAATTGAACCGTTAAGGGTGCAAAACCAACAGCCTGATCTGCTTCAAAATCAACGACGGGAGCTACTCTGCTGCCAGTAAGTGATAATTCATCAACGGCCAGTTCGAATGGCATATCGTCACCTGCCCAGGAGGTGGATCCCAATTTTAAAACAAAGTAATATTCTCCATCTGCAGGTGGTACAAAATCGTTATTTCCACATCCATGAATCTGAAAAGTTCCATCGATTCCTTTGTGGTTGCATTCACCACTCCATGAACTAAACTCCGAGAGGAGGAAATTATTAGGATCGTCTTTAGAATAGTCGACTCCATCAATGGGCATGCCACCGATGAAAACTTCGATCCAGGATTGGTTTAAATTCTCAGTGAAGTCTTTGACAGCACCGTTAAATGTATAAACCGAATCAGTATAAAGCATAACCGCCTGATAAATACAATACTGCACAGTTGAGTTATTGGAAAGGCCGGCGACCAACAAAGCTCCGCCCTGACCTGCAGTCGGTGCTTTGTCTGTGCTATTCCATGTCACTGTGGGCTGGTTCGCCTCTTCAGTATGTAGGAAACTGGTTCCCCAAAGATTGACATCTTCCATATTGGCCCCCACAAGCACACCTCCTCCAGTTAGCGGATCTAATTCGTTGACGACAATATATCCTTCTTTGGCCACTTGAGTATCTCCAATTTCATTGCTGGCAGTGAGCGTAACTGTGTATGTACCTACTGCTGCAAAAGTATGTGCAGGGCTTTGATCTGTGCTGGTTTCACCATCCCCAAAATCCCAGGCCCAGCTGGTTGCGAAAGTCGAGGCATCAGTGAATTGAACCTGAAGCGGGGCATAGCCTTCGGTCACATCTGCGGTGAAATCAACAACAGGGGCAACACGTTCTTCGGTGAGAGACAGTTCATCCACAATAATCTCAAAGGTTTGCGTGGATCCATCCCAGGATGTCGATCCCATTTTTAAGACGAAATAATACACCCCGGAGGTGTCAGGAGCAAAGGTGTTGTAATTTCCTGCGTCAATATTAACGCTGAAAACTCCATCGGCATTGTCGTATCCAGCCCAGGTTCCAAAGGCAGCCAGGCGAGGAACACCTGCGCCATAATCAGCGCCATCCTCTGGTTTAGCACCAATAAAAACTTCACACCAGCTGTTGTTTATTTGAAGTGCTTTGAAAGCGCCATCAAAGGTATATAACATCTCATTGGATAAGGTCACGGCTTGATAAATGCAATACTGAGAATTTCCAGCAGTGGTTGTTCCAGTAGCATGCAAATTACCACCATTGCCGGCAGAAGGAGCATCAGTTGTGTAATTCCAGGTTACCGTAGGTTCGGCACCCGTTTCGGTGTTCAAAAGGCTCGTTTGCCACTGGCTAACGTCCTCCATGTTTCCACCTGTAAGCATCTCGGTCTGAGCAAAGGTCATGCCTGCCAGATACAAAGAAGCCGTCAAAAGTATTAGTTTTTTCATTTGGTAAAAGGGTTAGTTATTAGATAATATTAGTCATTGATATGCTTTTATCACTGTTCTCCATTCGGGAAGATCTGAATGCTTGTCGGAACTGACAGATTATTAAATTTATCCTTCGTGAAAACGGATATAATGTATCCCTTGATTTCCAAACTGTCAAGGAATACCGAGTCGACCATTTGCTCAAACTCAAGGATATCGTCCTGATAATCAACTATGATTTTTTTAGCCAAATCACCAGGGGGAATAGTCCACCTTAACGTGGCTTGCTTCAAACCCACAGTAGCAGACAGGTCAGTTATTTTTGGTGAATAAACCCGATTCAAGTCGAGGTATTGCTGGTAGTTATCTTCCATCTTGTCACAGGCAACAAATCCAACCAGTATCAGTATAAATGCGATTATTTTAGAATTTTTCATTTCTGAGGATTTGATGATTATTGAACATTATCGAGTCCGAAAAGGGTTATTTCTGACCCATATACATTGGTTTCACTTCCGTAGCTGGATGTTATGGCAAATTTGAGGTACCTGAAGGGCTCAGATGTGTCATCTAGCTCAAACTCATGGCCATCAATGGCTTCTTTGATTTTATCGGGTGGGATGTTGCCATCGTTATCTCGTGGATCTCCAATATCAAATTCTCCCAAAAGCAACCATTCCTGCATGTCATTACTGGCCCATAAATCAAATGAACGCATGTTCTCATTCTGGTAGTAATAGGGAATCTCACTGATCCAATTGTTACCGGCCACATACCAGTAAGCTCTTTGCCATACAGTTAAGCGATTCAGAATAATGCTTTTATTCAGATCGATTACAATATCCAGCGGATAATTTAGGATCCCGCCATTGTTATCCCGGTTAATGATGAAATAACTGTTGTCATCAGGATTCTGATGTGTATCCACAACATCATCCCAGAAATTTTCCGTTACCCCTTCCCAGGCATTTCCATCAATCGACAGGTTTTGAACCAGCGTCCATGTGCTTTTATTAATCTTCTCTTCAAATAGAGGCTTTACTGTTTGTAGGAATAACTTCTCAGTTTTGTTCCCATTGAAGTCTTCAACCAGGGTTGAAAACTCATAGTCAACTGAATCCAGTCCCCGAACAATAAAGGCATCGGTGCTTTTGTTCGAAGAAAGTATTCGGCTTCTTTCTTCCTGTCCATCACTGTAGAAGAGGTAAACAAAAACCGTTTTTTCTGCCGGATTCTCCCAGTTCACCAGAACTCCTCCCAGGTCAGGCTGAATCTGGATAGTTTCCTGAACCACATAAATAAACGAAATGGCTGGTGAAACTTCCACACTAATCCCCTCAGATGCATTATTGCTTCGGTCTAGGGTATACAATCGTATGGGATGGGCCAGGGTATCATTAAAACCATCCACTTCGATAGCGTTGGCAAAACGACTCGATGCCTTAAACACTGTATTTCCTTGAGAATTGATATATTCTGCTTTCACATACAATAAGTCATCATCCCCAGGCAAATCGTAGTGAATGATGGCACCCCCATGAGTGGGTTCAATACTCTTGACTGAGATTTCGCCGGGAGGTATGGTATCCAGTTCATTTTTCTTACACGATTGAAGCAAAAGTGATATCACCAATAGCAATAAGGTAACGACACGGATACTATTATTAATTTTAATCTTTTTCATGTCTAATTCGTTTACCAACCTGGATTCTGCACCAAATTTGAATTCACAATGATTTCATTTATATCAATGGGCATGAGATAGTCTCTTGGCGAAATGAACGATCGCTGCCCTACTTCTTTAACCGTATAGAATTTGTTGATGGCTCCCTCATCCACGCTCCAACCTCGCACCGCCTTATTAAAGTATTTTCCAGCCAACTTCCAGCGTCGGATATCGTAATAGCGGTGACCCTCAAAAGCCAACTCAATCATTCGTTCTTGTTGTATAATTTCTCGTAAGCCCTCCTGCCCTTCGTGTTTGTTCAGCGTTTTGGCAAGGTCTGCATTCCCCCAGGCTTCTTGAACTGTTGGGATTCCAGACCGGGCTCTGAGGGTATTGAGTGCTTCATAGACCTCGCCTGATGGTCCGTAGTATTCGTTATAGGCTTCAGCATAATTCAAGTACAATTCAGCCAATCTGATTATTGGCCAAGGATATTCAATCAATTTGCTGTATTCATCTCCCTCAGACGAAGGATGACAGATTTTCTTCAGCACATAACCTGTGATCACATAATCATTTGTATTGGCTCGTCTGCCGTGATCTTCTCCCTTTCTCATCTTCAGTTTCCAAACATCTCCCCAAGTCCTGTAAATTCCCCGGTCGAAACCAATGGATGCGTAAAACCTGGGCTCGCGATTCAAGTGCAAATTGGCAGTGACCTCACCCACTTGGGCCTGGAAGCGGTTTTCTTCTCTAACCACCGTCAAGTTGTGCCGACGATCATAATTAAAGCTCAGATCTTCGTCAATGGGTAATCCGTTCTGGGTGTAATAGGTTTCCACAATCTCGATGGTAGGCGAAACCCATTGCCAGGCGCCATATGACGAAGACGCTTCGGGGTTTATCATCATGGAGGCAGCCTGTAATGTCCACCATTCTCCACCACCTACCGGATTGGAGTTGCCCCAGAGGAGTTCCCTATTCCATTTGTCAGTCATCATGTAGCGGTAGTTGTATAAGGCCTTAACTTCAGACTCTGCATAGGCGGTAGAATCAAAGCCCGGAATAATATCGTCGTATTCATACAACTCCTGACCCTTGGAAAGGGCATAATCCAATGCGTCTTTGGCAGCATCAGCAGCCTTTTTCCATTTCTCAGTATCGTAGGAGGTATTGAATAGCTTGTCACCTTCCTGATTAATGAAAGTCTCGTAAAAAGCCGAATTTCCATTAAACAATGGCGAAGCAGCAAAGAGCAAAACCCTTGATTTGATCGCCAGGGCGGCTACTTTGTCAATTCGTCCCAAATGATTGTCAGAGATTACCTGATCTTCCAGATTGTTGAGTGAAAAATCAATGGTGTTGACAATGTATTCAAATACATCATCAACTGTTTCTCTTTTGACCCTGACTTCATCCACTGATGCAGAAATCGGCAAGTTTTCATCGACGATAGGAATGGGTCCGTATTGTGAAAGCAGCAGGAAATGGTAATACGCTTTCAGGAAGATTACTTCAGCTTTCCAGCTCTGTTTTTCCTCATCCG
>CAYUGX010000103.1:0-14157 GCA_964444375.1 uncultured Porphyromonadaceae bacterium
AGAATCTGATTTTAGGCTTCTTATCCAGGGAGGTGATCCACATTCGGGTGATGACACCCGGGCCTTGATGATCGAGCATCACTTTTTCAATTATTCCTTGAATCGTATCAACCCGAATGAAATTTCAGCCATTATACCCATCGTTGTTTCCATACCAAAACAATGAATCCTTAGACACTGTTCGACGATCATGGCTACTTGCCTGATTGCACGTATAGTATGGATCGGGGTATTTGCAGAAAGCCTCTGTTGATACCATTTCATCCAGCAGAGACTCTAGAGTTATTGTTTTTTTTTGCGTGCAAGACAACAAAAGTGTGCAGCCCAACACTATAACAACCAGCGTTCTAAGATTACTCATATGAACTTATTTCCAGATTGATTTAAGCTCATGCACTACCAAACTATGTATCTTGATCTGCTCGGTATTTCCGTGGAGTACCAGGCCTTCTTCCTTGACCGGTTCTTGGAGTGCTTCAACAAAAACTTTCAGGCCATTTTGGTAGAATATTTCGAACGAAGTGCGATCGATCAGGATTTCCACGTCGAAAACCAGATTTTCTGGATCTTGCTGTGGGGTTTGGTTTCTGTTTAACTCGTCTGAATCCATCGTACAGTACGAATGTCCCTGATAGCTAATTCTTATCTGGGCACCGTCTAAACTTTCCAAACGAGCTTTGATATGAAGTAGATCGTGGTCAATGTTGGCCAATTTCTCATTGATCTGATCTTTGTCCATCCCGCTATACTCATAGGTCTGGGTATAGAGCTGGTTGATCTGTTCAATGGGTTCGCTGAAAAGTCGAATTCCTTCGTTTGTGGTTCTCAATGTCAGTTCGGTGGGGAAGCACATCATCTGATTAAAGGGCATACCTGGCGATGCGATTCGGGCCCAACCGATTTGAACGCGCTTTAAATCCGGTAGGTTATTATAGGTCTGAGCGGCATAATGGGCACCATAGGTATTGCGGTATTTTCCAGCCCGGGGTAAAAAGTTTTTGCCGTCAAAGTCACCGAGGAGGTATGAACCTGAGCCCCCATACATGACCCACATCGTATTTGCTGGATCATTATCTATGGGCAGTTCAAATAGTTCAGGGCACTCATAAAAGCCTTTTACGTAATCTTGTACCTCCCATTCTTTCAGGTTTTTTGAGGTATAGATGTTGACCCCGGCCCGGTGATACAATGCCATCACCCACTCTTGGTTGGGCTCGTACCAGATTACCTTCGGATCGCGAGTTGGCCCAACAATTGGATTACCCTCATACTTTGTAAATGTGCGGCCCCGATCTGTGCTGTAGGCAATGCATTGTGTTTGTTCTTTACCTGCGGCAGTATACGCTGCGATTATCGCATTTTCACCCCAACCAGCCGTATTATTCTTATCGATTACTGCACTGCCAGAAAACATCGTGCCCAAAGGATCAGGATACAAAGCATCATTGAGTTCGGTCCAATGTAGCAGATCTGTGCTCACCGCATGTCCCCAATGCATGTTCTGCCAATGGATTTCATATGGATTGTGTTGGTAGAACAAGTGGTATTCACCATCGAAAAAAACCAATCCGTTCGGGTCATTATTCCAGCCCCTTCGAGAAGAGAAATGAAATTGTGGTCGTTTTGACTCAACATACAAACTATCTTCACCCGGAAAGGTGTCTGATTGATAGATCTTTCTTAGTCCATACGAGTTCTTTGAAAATATGAGCTTAAGTGTTTTACCCTTGTAGGCCGAAACGTCTTTGAAAACCCAATAATCCGGTTCCTGATCTGCAATGCGTATTACGCTGTACATCAGGGTATCACTGCCAATCATGAAGTGAACCATCTGCCGGTCTTTCTCCATATCTATTGGAAAATTCAGGTACTGTTTGTCAATCTCAATTTCTTTGATGATTCCCTGGCTGTATAGCGATCCGCCCAGCAAGGTACAAGCGAACAGAACGAATAGTTTTTTCATTTTTTCAGGTGTTTGTTGTCCTAAAATTAGAAATTGTAGTGGTTTTATCTGCCCTCTATTATAACCAAACTTAACACTTGACTGCATCCGGGTATGTTGAACAAGACTAATGCACGGTGTAAAAAGTGCTATGTTTGAGCAAAATTAGTCACTATGATCAAAAAGCTTTGTGTAATCGCAGCCATCGGCATTGGGATAATGGCTTGCAATCCCCAATCTGGCTACCGTATTTCTGGAACTTTAGAATCTGATTTTGCCGGAATGGTCTACCTGAAAAAGCCGGTTGGGTATAGTGTCCAAACCGTAGATAGCGCTCAGGTAACAGATAATTCATTCACGCTTAGTGGTACGGTTGAGCTGTCAGATGTGTTTATGATCACTTTTGAGGGATCGAAAATAAGACATAAACTGATACTTGATAATGTCAATTATGAAATGACTTTCGCCAATACGGAGATATTGAATTCAGTCACTGGTAATAAGTTGCAAGATGACATGAGCCATTTTATTATCGAAATGGGATCTCTGGATAGTCGGGAGCGTGAATTGATCAATAAGATTTGGCGTGATACGACGACCACACAGAATGAGAAAGATGAGCTCTATGTCGTGTTGAAAGAAGTTAGGGATAATAAGATTGATTTGGCCAATACCTACATTGCTGATCATCCGGGTTCCCCTCATACACCAGATGTGTTGAATATTTATATCCGAAACTTCCTGACTAATGATGAGCTTGATTCTGTCTACCAAACCTTCACCGGGGAGGTAAAGAAAACAAATCGTGGCAACATGCTGGGCAAGTCAATTCAGGCCGTCAGGCGTTCAGCCGTTGGGCAAGCCATGATTGATTTCTCCATGCCCGGAATGAATGGTGAAGAAATGAAATTGTCAGAACTGGTTAAAGAGAACAAACTGGTTTTTATCGATTTCTGGGCATCCTGGTGTGGACCTTGCCGGGCTAGTATACCTGAGTTGAAACAAATATACGCCGATTACCATGAACAAGGACTAGAGTTCTTTGCAGTGTCATATGACGACAATCGAGAGAATTGGTTGAACGCCATCGAAGAAGAAGAACTACATTGGCCCAATGCCTCCAACCTTAAAGGCTGGGATTGCCCAACAGCAGCTGATTATGCCATTCGCGGCATTCCGGCAAGTGTTTTGATAACTCAGGAGGGAATCATCGCCGCACGCAGTTTGCGAGGTCAGGAGCTGCGAGACAAGATTGAGGAGTTGCTTAAATAGTATGTATCATAAAGCCACTGTTATTTATGGAGCCACACCGCCATGTGGCTTTACATACCCGCTTATTTCCACTGTGGGACTGTTCTTGGTTTAGAGTCTTTCTTTCTTTCTGGTTTTTTATACGGAATGCCCTCGGTGATCCATGCTTCGGCTTCTTTTCCTTTTAAGTAGTGGTCGAAATATTGTTTTAGCTTGACTTGTACATCGAAGCGATTGGCTTTCTGACGAATGCCATGTCCTTCACCATGATAGGACAGGAAGACCACCGGTTTCTTCAAGTAGCGCAAGATGCTGTAGAAGCCGAATGAATGCTCCCATTGCACCACGTTGTCGGCTGTTCCATGGAATAATAAGAGAGGCGTATCCATGGTATTCGCGTTAAACACTGCAGATTCTGAAATATACATGTCTATGCCATTAACCGGATCAACACCAAGGCGTCCTTGTCCAACCATGTAATAATCTTGTTCGTTGCTACCGTCGCCAACAATGTCAATGTTGAAGCCCTGAACTAGGTTACTAACACCAGCACCGGCAGCTATAGCCGCAAAACGATTCTTCTGTGTCGAAATATACATGCCACAATGACCTCCATAGCTAAATCCTTCATAGCCGATGTATCTTTCATCAACATAACCCAATTCGATTACCTGCCGGATGGCGGCATCAATGCATTCGTGCATGTCTGAATGCGGTGACCCTACGTTGAAATGGATGTCGGGCTGTAAAACCAAATATCCATCTGAAACATAAAGCATTTCGGTTATTCTTGCGCCTCCTATGCTGGGTGCGCTGTATGAATACCGATTTTGTGAGAGTTTTTCATATGAATAGACTACCATGGGTAGTTTTTGTCCTTGCTGATAGCTGTCAGGTATACTTAAAACTCCCTGCAAAGGAACACCATCGTCATTTGTATAATTAATAAGTATACGCTGTCCCCAATTATATTGCTCCTGTTGTGGATTTGTTGTAGTGAGCTGCGATGGGTTTTCAAACCGGGTGTTGCTCAAATAAGCTTCAGGATATTGCGTGTATGATCCCATTTTAAATATGATGGCATCAGAGTTTTCTACTCTCATTACGCTGCTTCCCCAACGTGACACACCAAATGTTGCTGGTTTAAAGATGAGTTGATGCAGCTTGTTTTTGTTCCATTCATAGAATCCAGCATGTTTGGTTTTGGTGTGGAAGGCATTCAAAATGAGTGGTTTACTCAAGTCAATGTATCGTTCCTTGGGATTTGACTTGCTGAGAAATCTTTTGTCATCAAGCCTAAAACGAATTAGATCATCTGTGCTGGATTCGGTAAGATTCATCGTTTTTTGGCTCGGGTCAAGTGCCACTTTCCAGATGTCAAACAGATGATTCACGACAATGGCGGCTTCACCTTTAACCCAACCGACAAATCCATAATCTGGTTCTCGTCCCCAATGATCATTCTCTATATTGACGAAAGAAAGATCCAGGTTAGCAGTCAGATTGTTCATTTTATCATCGACCACACCATAGCTCCAATAGTGTTGGTCTTTCCATAAAATCATGTTTTCTCCGGAAGGGGATAGATGAAAGCTGCCTGGATATGCTTTAACAATCAGGGATCTTTCTCCGGTGTGCAAATTGACCCGGTAGAGATCATTCCTGGCAATATTCCAGTCTGAGATATAAGACCGGTTATCGGTTCCAATGGCCCAATGATCGTTTCCTTTGGTAAAAGAAATTCGCTGAAGTTTTTCGTCCGAAATCTGAATCATTTTCGACTGATCCAGGAGGAGAATAGCGTCATAAACTTCATGCTTTTTGCGTTCGGCTTCTTTCATTTGTTGAGACAAGAGTTTTTCATCTTTCCAGTGCCAAACGCTTACCGTTGCCTTGTCTGAATCCTTGGATTTAGGCTTAGCTTCATCAGTTTCTTCTTTAGGGTATTCATGGATTCTTACAAAGAGACGCTGTCCATCCTGACTCCACTTCAGGTTGTTTTGAAATCCTGATGAATCGATGGCCAAACTATAGTTGTCGGGGACACCACTGAATGTGTCTATAGATGTAACTGTACTGCTTATTTTATTTGTCCCGATATTGAGAATTTGTAGAATTGAAATGGAGTTGAAGTCAGTATTTTCCCCTTTTTTATTGTACTGGATTGCTGCTAATCCACTTTTATTAGCATTCCAGGTGAGATCAACAAACAGATAATTCCCAGAAATCAGGCTTTCTGTAGTCCGCTTTTTTGGATGATAAAGATAAATCCCATTACCACGCTGATCGATTGATTGGATGGTGTAGGCGATGGTCTCAACATCTTTGTCAATGACATATTCACCGATGTTGCCGATAAAGTGTTCATACTGCTCGTCGAGATCGTAAATCAGTAGACTGTTTTTATCACTCGATATAAACAAGTTTGACTCTTCTGGAAATGAGAAGCGTGCACTGGAAAGATACTGTTGTGTAGTACCAGATTCCAGGTTTTTTAACTCTGTACAGGTTTTATCTTTTTTCTTGTCGTCTTTATTTGTCAGTTGGTAGGCTATCCATTTTGAATCATCAGAAAAGAGGGGTCTGCTTCCTTTAGCTATCTGATATTTTATACCAGAGCTTGAATTACAGATATACAACACATCTGTCTTTAAGTTGTCGCCATAGGATGTATAAATAGAATCGCCACTTTGTATACTGTCTTTTTGTGCTCCTTCCTTTTTTTCAGGTCTTTCGGTCAATGAATACAAAACAGTATACCAGTTGCCATCAGGCGACAGTGTAACCTTGTGATTCCTCCAGGTTTTCGATTCTTCAATGCTTAATACTCTTTTCTCTTGACCAGTTATCGCAGTAGCAAATAAGCATACTACTACAAAAGCAGTAAAGATCCTTTTCATAGCCTTAGTTTTAATATTATTCTAAAGTTTTAGGTTTTAAACTGGGGTTTATAGCCCCCAGGTGCATACAAATGCAATGACACAGCATTTTGTTCGGTGCCGTTCCAAACGCGGTGGAAACCGATTGAATCGTTGATATAGGCTACTTTACCCGGCAAGTTACAGCGAACTTCAATACTTCCGTTGACATACCTGACTTCTTCTGTTGTAGATCCTTTCAGGATTTTGACCAGGCAGCCTTGCTCAGGATGGCCGTGCATGGGAGACTCCTGTCCCGGTTTCCAACAACAGATCAAGAGGTCATATTTGGTTTTTGCAATGATCGGGATACGGCAATAGGTTTCATCTTCAAAGGCAAAACGTTCTTCGACCTGAGGAATTTCAAGGGCTAAAAACCACTCCCGGAGCGTATTTAAATCGGTAAAAGTTGGCTTAATAATAAGAGAATCCAACTCTTTTTCAACTAATTCAAAGCTATTCATGGGGATCAATATACATAAAAATCAAAAAAAAGAGAGTGATCTGTCTAGATCACTCTCTTCTATGAAATACGAAAAGATTTGAAAAATTACCGGTTTCTATTTATGCATGTCTTTAGCAATTGAAACAGCGGCCTCTAAGGTTAAATCAAGAACACCATCGTTCGCATTATTGTTATGACATCCCAGGCAAACATATGCCGGACTCAACGAAGCTGGTCTTTCAGCATCATCCCGAACCGCACTGCCGTCTTCATTAAACATGGATTCAGCATTAACTGTTATTCTAACCAGGTGTGAGCGTACATCACCGCGGTACCCGCTATCGCCAATCTTGGTGCCAGATTTGGCCGCGAAAGGCATATGACAATCAACACAATTTGCACTTGCATTGTGCTTTGTTTTAGCTACCTGATCCGAATGGCAAGAAGCACAGGTCTTGGTAATACCATCACCATCCCAAATAGTTCTTTTGTGTGGATCGTGGCAAGAAGTACAATTCATACCGTTAGCATAGTGGTCAGTTACCACAAATTCGTCCCATTGTTCATGGTGCTTGATAAATCCGCCTTTGGCATTAATCGGACTGGTATAACTTCTGTTGTGGCAAGTACCGCAAAGAAAGTTCACGTCATCACTGTTTTCATCTGGTGTTTGAACCACGCCATTGATGTCTAATCCACCGATAGAATTGTCAAGGTGTGCAAATTCATAAACCTTATCAATATTGTCAGCGGTAGGATCATCTACGTGTAAACTACCAGGACCGTGGCAACTTTCACATCCAATACCGCCTTCGGTGAATGTGCCTAATCCATCAACACCATCCAACCATGATCCTTCAGTATCACCACCAGTTGTGTGACACTTGAAGCAACCATATTTGTATACTTTATTTTCGGTTCCTGTTTCATAGTTGCTCCAATTGTGCAATTCACCACCAAAGAAATTGATCTGGTTGTGACCCAGTCCCTGGCTGTATGCGCTACTTGCAGTTCCCATGATTACACCGTCTTTGCCCACAAAACGGGCTTTCCATCCGTATCCGCCAATTACGCCGGCTACATCATCCCATGAATGTGATCCATCACCAATGTTTGAGATCCAGTCAGATTGAAAGTTTATGGCTTCATTTGGGTAGGTTGGCTCAACACCATTTTCTACAATTGAAAATTTGTACGGATGGCCTGAATCGTTCCAGTCATTGTACTTTTCTGTGTGACAAGATTTGCAATTTTCAGATCCGACGAATTCCGGATCTTGAGGCACCTGCTCCTTCTTACAGTTGCTCATGAGAAAGACAATCGCTAAAGGAAGGAATACGATTTGTAATACACGTTTCATATGGGTAATTAATTAGTTAATATTCAAATGTAAATTTGCTAACATCAATCTGGATAAAAGTATAGGAATCATCAGGCTAGATCAATCCCATAATCTAGGTAATTATGCATACCAAGAATTACGTAGTAAAAGAGTGTAAAGGAGGGAAACTAGAGCTCAATCAAGCCATTTTGAGCGGCATACTTTATGATCGACACAACGCTCTTTGCGTTAAGTTTCTGGGAGATGTTTCTTCGGTGGGTTTCTACGGTTCGTAAACTAATATTCAGCTCCTCAGCAATTTCGGGGTTGTTTTTGTCCTCAGCAATCTTTTGGACAATTTCAATTTCGCGTCGTGTTAAATGAACCTTGGTCTCTGAGTCACTTTTTTGTTCTTTTTCTAATGCCTGTTCAGCCATTGAAACTGACAATTCGTAACTCAGATACATTTTTCCCTGCAAAACCGTGTCAATTGCCTTGATAAATTCTTCCTGTTTGGAGTTCTTGACCAGGTATCCAGAGCCACCGCTGTTTAAGAATTGAGCCACATATTCATTTTCATCGTGTTGGGTTAGACCTATAATTTTGGCGTCAGGGAGTTTCTTTGATAATATTCGAGTGGCTTCTATCCCGTTCATTTCAGGCATTGAGATATCCATAAAAATGATTGCGGGTTTAAGTTCGACTGCTTTTTCAACTGCTTCACGTCCATTGAATGCATGTCCGATGATCTTTAAACGTGAGTCAGATTTAAAGATATCAGCGATTCCGCTATGGATTACCTCATGGTCGTCTGCTAACAAGATATTTATTCTATCCATCTATAATCTTTTTCTTAGGACAAGGTATTTCTACAATTATTTCAGTACCTCTGCCTTTAGCAGAGTCAATAGTAAGATCACCGTCGAAAACATATGCCCGTTCTTTCATACTGATGAGTCCAATACCTCCTTCTGCCAAATCAGTTGATTGGTCAGATGGGTCAAAGCCTTTGCCGTTATCTTCAATAACCATAGCGATCTGCTGGTACTCTCGAAATAATTCAATGGTAGCAGACTCAGCTTCAGCATGTTTTATGATGTTATGAAGGGCTTCCTGACAAATCCGGAAAAGGGCTTTTTCCAGTCGCTTGTCTATTCGAATGTCAAAATCGTAAGAATTAAAAACTACTTCAGTCTTGTTCAGCTGATTGGTTCTCTCTACTAAGTTTTTTATGGCCGAAACAAGACCAAAATCACGAAGAATGGCAGGCGCTAAATTGTGAGAAATATTTTTGGCCTCCTGTATGGCGTGATCTATCCGTATTTGGATTTTTTCTATCAGATTCGATTCCTCATCATTCTCTGGTTTTAGATTTTGGATCGAATATGAGATACCAGTTAATATCTGGCCCAGGCCATCATGCAAGTCTTTTGCAATTCGAATGCGTTCATTTTCTTCAGCTTCATTAATGGCAATGAGCCGGTCTTTGCGAATTCGTTCTAGTTTTTCTTCATGGGCCTTTTCTTCGGTGAGATCATGGCCAACCACGACCATTCCGGTTTGTTGATCCGATTTGTCTTTCAAAATTGTGCAGGTAACATACACAGGTATCAGACGACCATCTGTGGTCTTCATCTCTGTCATTTTCCTGAGATGGGCAGCATACGATTCCAGGTTTACCGGATCTCCGGTAGTAAATGGGCTAGTTGATTTACAATTAAACAATTTCACTGATTCTTTACCCAGCAAATCCTCCAAATCACATTTTAAAAGCCTGCAAGCCGTGTCATTGATGAAGCTGATTTTTCCATGCTCATCGGTTACGACCAAGGCCCCAAATAGATTATTGAGAATTTTACTGAAAAAATCTTTCGAAACAGTTGTTTCATTTAGAGCTTCCAGCATTGAATTAAATGATTCAGCCAGAAAGAGAAACTCATCATCAGAATCAACAATAACTTCAACCTGCTTTTCACCTGAACTGATACGTTTCATTCCACCAACCAGTTGATCAATGGGTTTTGTAAGGTTTCTGATAAACCGGATACCACTAAAGGTGAGGAATATGATCAGGAAAATGCCAAAACCCAAGATGGTGGCTGAACCGTGTTTTACAACCCTGTCATTTCGGTGTTCGAATTCCTCAATTTCTTCTAGGGTTTCATAAACCATTAGATCAATCCTTTCAATTATCTGACTGATTGTCAAATATATAATCGCCGTAAGGTTCTCAGTGGATTCGACCTTATCAATCCACATCTTCTCAAAACGATGTAGGTTGCCAAATAATTCTTTAGTATCTATCCAAGGTTCTCCTTTATGCACATCTGTGAGTACTCTTTTACACGAATCCATTCTGCTGAACGACTCATGAAGGGCTGGCACAAAACCAGAATGAATTTCAGCATCGTTTTTCGTATCAGAAATGTGCAGATAAGTCATTGTTTTGCTCAAAGAGACCTTCAATTCCTGAAAACTGTGAAGTTCGTGATACTCCGTGATCAGTTTTTGAGAAAAATTAGCGAATAATCTGATAATAACCTGATTACCCATTATAATCACCAAAATGATAGCTATCATTCCGATGGCGCTGATGAAAAGTTTCTTTCGCATAATCTCTCCGATCGAAAGCTACCAATAGTACCGTTATTATTGGTTTTTGTTCCGATTTTTCGAAAGATACACAGTATTTGATAAGACTTCCAAAAGAAGAGTCATTCTTTTATGAATCGAATGGGCAAAGATCCGTCCCCAATATCTAACAGGTATATGCCAGGTTTCAATGTAGAGATATTGAGTCGGTTATGCTCAAATGAAACATCAATTTGTTGACCTACCAGGTTCATGATCCTGATATTTTTTTGCTTCCAGCCCGTATCAGAGAGATATAAATATTCCCCTGCCGGATTGGGATATACGGTCAAAAAGGATTGTGCCAACGATGTATCATCAACTGAACTCGTATATAGGTTCTGTGTTCCTGGTGTCGGAATAATTTGTTGAAATGGTCCTTCGGCATTGGGTAATCTCCCATAGGCGACATCCGTCGTCTGGGCTGTAAACAAAACTTGATCAGCGATCTGGCCTTCAGGTGTGACCAGAAACAATTCCTCTCCATCAGCAGAGAGTTTAAATGAAGTATGAAGTTGGCCTTGTTCTTCATCCCCGTCGGCCCAAATAATCAAATAAGCTCCGGCAGGAATCATAACTTGATCAGGGAATGACCATTTCAACAACTTAGACCCATTATCCGATAGGTAATAACCAGCCAATGATTGATCAAGTGGTGAGGGATTATGCAGTTCGATCCAATCATCATATTCCCCGCTTTCATCTGAAATAAAAGCGGTATTGGAGGCCATGATTTCGTTAATGACAATATTAGATTCAACTACTTCTCCCATATTGATTCTGAAAAAATACACATCATGTTCAGCACCGACCGGATCATATTGACGACTTTGAGGTGAGTCATTTGCTACGGCCTCAATGTAGAAACGCACCCCATCACCGGGATTAAATCCCGTCAGAATGGCCGAGTAGTTTCCATGTCCCTCATCTTGCATTTCGACTTGCTCAAAATTTCCGAAATAGCCACTTGCATAATGCAAGTTAACCTGTTTAATAGACAGACTATGAGAAACATGTGTTTTGATCTGGATCAAGTCGTTGGAATTGGCTTGTTCCCATTCATAGCCATTAACTACCATCTTGGTTTGCGAAATCAACGGACTTTCGGCCTTGAGCTCAGAATCATTCCACAAGTTGTGGTACCGACTGGTTACACTTGATTTCAATTGATTTACTGATGATTTGTACCTGTTGTAGGTCGAGAATTTATTTTGATCAGTGAGCACCTGCTGGTCAATGATCGAGACAATCTCATCGATTTTTTCATGCACCATGTCCGGTACAAAAACATCCGATAGGATGGTTTTAAGATGGGCAATATAACGCTGTCTTAATTCAGGTACTTCTAATAAGCGGTCAAGGAGTGGATAGTTTTCATTGTCTTCGTTCAGGAAGGCATCCCATCGTAAATTGGCACCACCCAGAATCGAGTTGCCATCCATTTCAAGGGGGGTAAATAACCCCGTCTCCATATCCCAATACAATTGGTAATCCATTTCGCCCTTATGAACATAGCTGTCATCATCTGAAAAAACGATTTCAGTAGCCAAAAACCACAGGGCGGCATCTACATCCAGAAAAGATCTGACAGCTTCATACAGGTTATCAAGTTGTGTATTGTTGAGTATGTCACAAACGGTTATCAGAAAGTCCCAGGGATTGTCAACGTCGCTGGCTTTCAGCGTATAATTCTTTTGATACTCAATGGGATCATCACCAAGGTAATTCATGGCTTTGGTACCATCTCCCCATTTTGGACCTCCTCCACCGGGGCCACCACCACCGCCGCCTCCTTCGTCGTCTGGATCTTTGGCCCTCCACCGAATACCGTCATTGGTGAGAAACCACTCCTTGAGGTAGTCTTTGTTGATTTGTTGAATGTTGGGATAGAGACCCCAGTCAGTATTATTGATATACAACCGAATGAAGTTACTCTGTGCAGCAGGGATATGCTGCATGGCTAGCCGGGTATACAAAACCTCTCTGACCATACTGAGGTCTCCCCATGAGTTGTTGAAATTGAAATTGTTATAACCCTCTATGTCTTGCCCATCAATAAACTGATCAAGCTTGACTGAAAAAGGCAGCTTGTCTTCTCCGTCCTGGTTGGCCTTACGGTAAGAGGTCTGCCCTTTAAATTGTACACCAACCGTATCGAATATCTTGTCGTTGTACCGAAATGTGGCCATGACATAATTCTCGGTGTCGTAGAATTGGTGCAACTTTTGCCAGTAATTACTGTCGTAAAAATCAAGATATACTTTCTCGACTTTGTCAAGGCCATAGAAACCTGTAGCCTCATGTCCTGACCGGATTAATCGGTGCTGATCTTCAAAATATTGTAAATTTACGGGCAAGGATTGTGCCATGCCAGCATGAGTACAAATACACAATAATAGCGCTGGTATAAATGTATTTATTGGTCTCATCGATCTTTTGCTGTTATACTATTGAGACGCAATCGATACGCAATGGTTTAATACCGAATAAACACTGAGATGGTGTTGGTCTTAAGAAAATAAAGTTAATACCTCCCTGACATTTGAGTATGCAAATAGTCTCGGATGTTGTACAGGCAATACGTTATTTTCATGCAACCAGGTGGTATGAAAGGGTACGTGTGCGGCAAATCCGCCCAATTCAATCACCGGCTTGCAATCTGATTTGTATGAATTGCCGATCATCAAGAATTCATTGGCTTTGACATCCAGTCGGTGAAAAAGATCCTGGTAATCCGAGATTTGTTTATCACTCATGATTTCAACATGGTCAAACAAATGGGATAGTCCTGAATCTTTAAGTTTCCTTTTTTGATCCAGCAGGTCCCCTTTCGTGGCAATGATGACCCGATAGTCAGATTTAGCCAGTTCAACTAGAGTATCTTCAACTCCCTCCAACAGCTCCATGGGATGGTTGAGCATGTTCTTTCCAAGGTCAATAATTCGCTGAATTGAAGTGACTTCAACTTGCTGAGCACTCACACGAATGGCTGTTTCAATGATTGATAATATGAATGCTTTGATACCATAGCCATAGATTTCCATATTGTTCATTTCAGTTTTGAACAATTCTTTTGAAATCTCGTCCGGTGTTCCATATTCATGCATCAAACTGCAAAAGACCTTTTCCGTCTCAAGAAAAAAAGGCTCGTTTGACCACAATGTATCATCCGCATCGAATCCTATAATTTTCAGGTTTTCCATCAACTAAATGTATTAAACCCGATGGATATTTCAAGGAATTAGACTCGATTAAAACAGTCATTTTTCCATTTCTTCGGGTTGTTTCTGATATAATGTTGTATCCTTTCAAATGATTTTCGATTGCGAATGATACTATCGTGGTATCTGGCTTGCCAGGCGAAGGAAGGATGCCGTTTGCGAGCATATTTTGTTACACCTGTTTTATATCCCCGAATTACGGATCCCAGATTTCTGGATTGGGGTGCAAATTGGTTTTTTGTTCTATTGGTTTTTTGGGGATTTTCGTTTTTCATCCCAGGCTTCGTAATATTGTACCATTGTTCGCCATCATTGTTGTGGTCAGGGTCCAAATGGTTCGGTTGTTCGCCGTCATTGTTGTTGTGGCGGTCGAAATTGTCCGGTTGTTCGCCGTCATTTTTGTGGTGGTGATGCAACGATAGAGACGC
>CAYUGX010000104.1:0-14115 GCA_964444375.1 uncultured Porphyromonadaceae bacterium
CAACCCCCGTGATGAATATGAAGCAGGGGTGAAACCAAGCATACGAGATCTGGGTTTTCAATGGTTTCTGTTGTATGTGCTCTTAATGGTAAGCTTTCACCATCTGATACTTTTTTTCCTGGAGTCTTTTAGTTTATTCAACTTCTTTTCAACACTAGTACGCTTTTTATTCAGTTCAACTTTTACGATAGCTTTATTGCTTATTTTTGAGGGATTTCGATATCGGCGAAAATAGGTTAGTGATAGGTGCAGTCGTCCTTTTCAAATAGAAAAATTATAGTTGGAGCAATTGTCATTTTGGTGGCTATTGCTTTCATTTTCAAATTGTCACTACTTCAATTGGTCGATCCAAAGTATAAATTGTCTGCAAACAGCAATAGTAGGCACAGGCAAATTGAATATCCTGCCCGTGGTTTGATATTAGATAGAAATCACAATGTACTTGTCTATAATCAGGCTTCCTATGATCTGCTTGTCCTACCCCGTCAGGTCGAACCCTTTGACACCACTGAATTGTGCCAGCTACTCGGGATTGAAAAGGCTGGTTTAGAAGAGCGATTGGAAAATGCACGAAACTACTCATCCTGGCAGACCTCATTAGTTGCTGGGCAATTGACTGTTGAAGAATATGCGACACTGCAGGAAAAACTCCATAAATACCCAGGCTTTTATGTGCAAAGCCGGGCACAACGAGCATATGCCGAAGATATCGCACCCCATGTGTTGGGATATGTTGGTGAAGTGGGGCCAGACGATCTCACCAGAGATGCCTATTATTCGGTAGGAGATTACTTAGGTGCTTCGGGACTTGAGAAACAGTATGAACGCTATTTTAGGGGAAGAAAAGGGGTTAGTTATACCCTGGTTGACGCCTTAGGGAGACCACAGGGAAGTTTCGAAGAGGGGCGTTATGACACCTTGCCGATTCCGGGACAAGACCTAACCATCACACTTGACACCGAGCTGCAGAAGTATGGTGAGTGGTTGATGCAATTCAAAAAAGGGAGTATTGTTGCGATAGAACCCCAAAGCGGAGAAATTTTGGCGATGATCTCGAGTCCCGGCTATCCATTGAATCAGCTCGTTGGGAAAGAAAGAAGTGAAACCTTCACTTTTCTTAAAACAGATACGCTGAATCCTCTGTTTAACAGGGCGACCATGTCGAGATACGCTCCGGGTTCCATATTTAAGATCGTTCAAGCTTTGATAGGCCTTGAATTGGGGGTGATCCGCGAGCAAACCGGCTTTTACTGCAATACGAACTTGATTGGGTGTCACGAACACCCTGAAGCGACTGATGTGAAAAAGGCTATTCAGTATTCATGTAACCCCTATTTTTTTGAAGTCTACAAGCGGATCATCCAACCGGGTAAATACGCTAGTATCTTTAGAGACAGTGAGGCTGGTATTGCTATATGGAGGGATCATGTTCTAAGTTTTGGATTAGGTCAGGTGGTTGATTTAGATCTGCCCAATGTGAAAAGCGGATTTATTCCGGATGCTGCTTTTTATGATCGGTGGTATGGAAAAAGAAGATGGGCTTTCAGTACTATCTATTCGAATAGCAATGGGCAGGGAGAAATTGAATCCATACCTATTCAAATTGCAAACCTGGCGGCCATCATCGCGAATCGGGGCCATTATATTACGCCCCACTTTGTGAAAGACATTGAAGGAGAAACCCAGATTCCCCAGGCTTATCTTGAAAGAAAGTATACCACTGTTCGATCAGCATTTTTCGATGTAGCCGTTGAAGCAATGTACGATGTCGTTTGGGAACCGTTCGGAACTGGACGCCTGGCCAGGGTTCCTGGCATTACAGTTTGTGGTAAAACTGGTACTGTTGAAAACGTTCACGGTGAAGATCATTCGGGTTTCTTTGCTTTTGCGCCAAAAGATGATCCTAAGATTGCCCTAGCCATTTATGTCGAAAATGCCGGTGGAGGGGGCTTATGGGCTGCACCCATCGCCAGTTTGATGATTGAAAAGTATCTGAAAGGTGAGATTGGTCAAACAGATAAAGAAGAAATGATAACCCAATTACACATGTACTAATGGTTGATTATCGATCTAACTTTCTGGCTCGCTTAGATTGGTTGACCATAGGCTTATTCATCGTCCTTATGATTTTTGGTTGGGTTAATATCCTGGCTGCTACCTTACCACACGATGATCTGCTTCAGCTCTTCAATATGGAAAGTCGATACAGTAAACAATTCGTCTTTATCCTCACCGCACTTGTCCTTGCCATTCTTGTATTGGCAACTGACAGTAAATTCTGGGCATTTTTCGCATATCCCGTTTACGGGGTGGCCATAGGCTTGCTAATTGCTGTTCTCATCTTTGGACAAGAGATCAACGGGGCCAAATCCTGGTTTGTTTTTGGACCGGTTAGCATACAGCCGGCCGAGTTTGGTAAATTTGCTGCTGTACTGGTGATTGCAAAAGTTGTTTCGGGATTTAGTTTTTCGTTTAAAACACCTAGACACATAGTAGCAGTCTCAATTCTTATCTTGCTTCCAGCGCTATTGGTATTGCAACAAAATGATACCGGTTCAGCCCTGGTTTACTTGGTTTTAGTAATTGTTCTTTATCGGGAAGGTATGAACGAGGCCTTTTTTATTTTTGGGGTAGCTGCCATCGCACTATTTTTCTTGACATTAATGATTCCGGTCTGGATACTGGTTTTAATGCTGAGTTTATTGGGGCTTGCATTGGTTCTAATCAGATCTAGACGATGGAAGTACGTATTTACTGGAGCCCTTCTATTGTCAATCATTACCAGTGCACTTTTTATTACTCAGGACAAATTGGGATGGGGATTGACTATCAATCGGATTTTTCTGCTGGCAGCCCTGGTTTGCTTCCCGGTAATTTTCCTGTTCTTGTATCGAAAAAGGTTACGGCATTTATATCTGATTTCAATAATCTGGTTCGGTTCTGTGGGTATGGTCGCCTCAGTGGATTTCATTTTCAATGAAGTGCTTGAGGATCATCAGAGAACACGAATTAGCCAAACCCTGGGTCTTGACAATGATCCGTTAGGAGCTGGCTACAATTTGAATCAATCAAAAATAGCAATTGGTTCAGGCGGTTTCCTGGGTAAAGGATTTCTCAACGGAACTCAGACCCGATTAGACTTTGTTCCCGAGCAAAGTACTGATTTTATTTTTTGTACGGTCGGGGAGGAGTGGGGTTTTCTCGGTAGTTCAATCGTCGTTATACTTTTTGCAGGCTTCCTGATACGAATAATTATTCTGGCCGAAAGGCAGCGTTCAAAGTTTTCCCGAATATTTGGCTATGGGGTTTTTGCCATCTTTTTCTTTCATTTTATGGTCAATATTGGAATGACTATAGGGCTGGTACCGGTGATTGGAATTCCGCTTCCATTTTTCAGTTATGGCGGCTCCTCATTGTGGAGTTTTACTGTGCTGCTCTTTGTACTTCTCAGACTGGATACGGATCGTTTCGAGGTGGTTGCCTAATAATTATCATTAGCCTAATAGTAAAGAAAGTTTATATTTGTCCATCTTGCTTATTAATCATTAAAAATTGAGTTATATGGCCAAGAAAAATGTCATAATTATTGGAGCCGCAGGAAGAGATTTTCACAATTTCAATACCTATTACAGAGACAATGAGGAATACCAGGTGGTGGCATTCACTGCTGCTCAAATCCCAGATATTGATGGCAGAAAGTACCCGGCAGAATTAGCTGGTAAACTGTATCCCGAAGGGATTCCAATTCACGCCGAGGAAGATTTACCCCAATTGATCGACAAGCTCGATGTAGATTGCTGCGTGTTCTCATACAGTGATGTTCCATACGAACATGTGATGCGGATCAGCTCATTAGTTAACAGTTGTGGGGCCAGTTTTGCCTTAATTGGGCCCAAACATACCATGGTTCAAAGTGAAAAACCGGTTATTGCAGTTGTAGCATCGCGTACTGGTTGTGGTAAGAGCCAAACCTCACGCCGTGTAATTGAATTACTCATGGAGAAAGGCCTGAAAGTAGTTGCTGTTCGTCACCCTATGCCGTACGGAGATTTGGCAGCTCAAAAAGTTCAACGATTTGCTGAGATTGAAGATTTAGCGAAGCATAAATGCACAATTGAGGAAATGGAAGAATATGAACCTCATGTGGTCAGGGGAAATGTAATATATGCTGGAGTGGATTATGAAGCCATATTGCGTGAAGCTGAGAATGATCCAAAAGGATGTGATGTGGTATTGTGGGATGGTGGTAACAATGATTTTTCATTTTATAAGCCCGATTTAACCATCACGGTTGTTGATCCGCATCGTCCGGGACACGAAGTAGCCTATTACCCCGGTGAAGTCAATGTTCGTTTGGCTGACACAATAGTTATCAATAAAATGGATTCGGCCGATCCTGAAGGCATACAAATCGTTCGGGACAACATCGCCGAAATCAATCCTTCCGCCCAGGTGGTTGATGGGGCTTCCCCAATTCGAGTTGACAAGCCTGAAGTGATTCGCGGCAAGCGTGTACTGGTTGTTGAAGATGGACCAACATTAACACATGGAGAGATGACAATAGGTGCCGGCGTTGTGGCTGCACAGAAATATGGAGCTACAGAAATGGTTGATCCAAGACCTTATATTGTTGGCAAACTGGCTGAAACCTTCGAGATTTACCCATACATCGGAGAGCTGCTACCTGCTATGGGTTATAGTCCAGAACAACTAAAAGACCTCGAAACTACTATTAATAATACCGATTGTGATGCTGTGGTTATTGGGACACCAATAGACCTTAACCGGATTATCAATATCAAGAAACCCAATACCCGCGTTTATTACGATCTGCAGGAAATTGGTGAGCCTGATCTGACCGGTATTCTGAATGAGTTTATTGATAAGCACAACCTGTAATATCGCTTAGTTAGCATACCGGGCTATGGTTTTTAGCAGTAGTTTGTTCTTGTTGTATTTTCTCCCGGTATTCTTAGTACTGTATTACCTAGTTAATTACAGATATAAGAACCTGGTGGCCTTGGCCGCCAGTGTTCTTTTTTATATGTGGGGTGCACCGACATTTATTTTTATTGTCGCTGGTTCCATTGTTGCCGACTTTTACCTGGTACAGTGGTTCGATCGTCAAAAAGGAATAGCACGTCGACGCGGTTTGGCTCTTTCGGTGTTGCTGAATGTGGGTCTCCTTCTCTATTTTAAGTATGCGAACTTCCTAGTAGATAACCTGAATCAACTGGTTTTAAGCTTAGGCGGGAGTGCCTGGCATTGGGCGAAAATAGCCCTGCCAATTGGGATATCATTCTTTACCTTTCAAAAGCTTAGCTACTCTATTGATGTATACCGACGTGTACACCAGCCACTTAAGAAGCTAACCGATTATGCCTTGTATATCATTTTGTTTCCTCAATTGATTGCAGGTCCAATCGTTCGTTATAATGAGATTGCTGATCAGATTGAGGATCGTCGAAGTCAGGAGAACACTGATAATCGCCTGCTCGGTTTTTTTAGGTTTGTACTCGGACTCGCTAAAAAAGTACTTGTAGCAAATGTCCTGGGAGAACAAGTTGATCATATTTTTAGTCTACCGGAGGCTGGTTTGGGAAGTGGATTAGCCTGGGTGGGTATCATCGCATATTCTTTCCAGATATACTTCGATTTTGCTGGTTATTCAGATATGGCGATTGGAATAGGCCGAATGATAGGATTTAAATTCCCCGAAAATTTCAATAATCCATACATATCTCAAAACATTACCGAGTTCTGGAGGCGTTGGCACATGACACTTGGCCGCTGGATGAAAGATTACCTGTATATTCCTTTGGGGGGTAACCGGGTAAAAAGCAAACACAGACTGTATTTCAATCTGTGGGTGGTATTTCTGATTTCTGGCTTATGGCATGGTGCGGCCTGGAATTTCATCATCTGGGGTGCATTCCACGGTATATTTCTGGTTCTCGACCGGCTTTTCTTAGTTCGCTTAACGAATAGGATGGGTAAAATACCGTCAGTTGTGCTGACCTACCTGATTACGCTCATAGGCTGGGTGTTGTTTCGAGCCGAGAGTTTCGATCAGGTGGGATTTTTCTTAAAGGCGATGTTTTCTTTCCAATTTGAGGGAGCTACCTTGAATGGAGGCCTGGCATTTTATTTTACCCTTGGGATCGCTGTCTTCTTCTCGTTCTTCGCACTTAAAAAAGGCATAGAGCAATGGCAGCATGTTTTTTTATCAAGACCTGCCGGATTTAAAGCATATGTTGTCAGGGCCATTGTTGCCTGCATTGCGCTGCTGTTGTGTGTCGGATACATTTCATCCTCGGGATTTAACCCATTTATCTATTTCAGGTTTTAATGGATAAGCGTAAACACATACTATTCCTGATCATATTGATCATCTTGATGTTGCCATTCATACAACAGAAAACCGGGCTATTTACCGTTAAACCATTAACCGGCAGCAATCTTCAGGGTTTTCCAACCGAAATGAACTGGGATATCTGGGCAAATGGGGAGTTTCAATCACGATTTGAAGCTGCTGTTGAAGACCACATTGGTTTCAGATCATGGATACTGAGGGTAAAAAACCAAATCGACTATAGTCTTTTTAGAAAAGCCAACGCCTCAGGTGTCGTGGTTGGAAAAAAAGGGTATTTATATGAAAATGATTACATCAGGGCTTTTCAAGGAGATGACTATTTGGGAGACTGGTTTTGGGATGAAAAATTCAGGCGGCTCGATCGCGTTCGAGACACCCTGGCGACCATGGACATTCAAATGGCAATTGTTCTTGAACCCGGGAAAGCCAGTGTTTATCCCGAGTATATTCCTGGACTCAAGCAAACTGAAACTCCAGTCCAGAATTACCACAAGATCTTGGACCAGGCACAACAATATAACCTGGCTATGCTTGATCTCAACGATTGGTTTATTCAGGAACGTGGTGTAAGCCCGTACCCTTTATTCCCAAAAGGTGGGATTCACTGGTCATATTATGGAATGGTCAGATCAGTCGATACCTTGCTGAAGTTTGCTGATGTTCTGGTCGACCAGTCAATACCTGAATTAATCATGGGTAATATTGCAGTCACTAATGAGCTGAAATATACTGATAATGATCTGGTTGAGATTATGAATCTGATGAAAACTCCAGCTCATCCCGAGATGGCATATCCTGAATTCACCTTTTCTGAAATCAACGATTCATTAAGACCACGTGTTTTATCCATCTCTGATAGTTTTTTCTTCAATATTATCAATGCGGGTGTTTTGAAAAAGGCATTTGCCAATGAGGCATTTTGGTATTACAGCAATACCATATATCCAGATAGCTGGTCAGCGAAAAAGGATACCAGTATGATTGACATCCGACAGGAAGTGGAAAGTATGGATCTGATTCTGCTCATGCCGACTGAACGCTTTTATTACAAATTCGCCTGGAATTTTATTGATGAATTGTATCAGATTTATTACCCAGGGGAGATCCAGAATCTACTATACAATTACATTAGTGATATTATTCAGAATTACCAGTGGTTTGATCTGGTCAACAACGATGCGGGAAATCGGGGTGTGACTATGGCAACAGCCCTTCGAGACCATGCTTTTTATCAATTCTGGGTAGACGAAGAAGCCGGCAAGATTAAAAAGGATGCGGCATACTATGTGATGCGAATTCGCAAAGATCCAAACTGGTATAAACAAATCGAAGAAAAAGCCAAAGCAAATGGCCGGGGTGTGGAGGAGCAAATGATCCTTGACGGGCAATGGATGGAAGCACAGGAAGAATTGAAATGAGTCACAATCAGGTCTTAGGGCTTTTTGCTGACGTGAGTATAATAACCCCGATTAGACTGACAAGACCTCCAACAAGCTGATGAATTTCAGGGAATAAGCCAAAAACGAGCCAGGCTGAAGCCAGTACCCATATACTCTTGGTTGAGATTAAAATTGACATCTTAACTGCACGGATGTATTTGAGGGCTGTATAAGCCGCAACCATGGTTATCAGGCCTTCAAGCAATGATCCAACCGCCATGTTCAGGAAGGCCTTGAGAGGGATCTTCAAATCGAGATCAAGGCTAAAGAATAAAATGGCAAAGCCAATAAGCAGCAATAGCACCCTGATCAGGGATAGTAGGGAAGGGCTCACTTGTTTAATCTGTTTTCTTCCGATCAGGGTTCCGCTGGCAAACATGAGTGAGGCAAGAATAATCCATTCAGTTCCCTGAAGAAAAAGATTCTTGAGCACCCCGCCACCCTGAAATGAGATGGTGAAGATGCCAAAAATAGCCAGAACGACCCCAAATAGCTCAAGACCTGAATACTTCTCACGTAGGAGCAATATGCCAAAGATTGTGACAAATACAGGGCCTGCATTACCTAAAAAAGATACGATTGCTGGGTTGTCAACTTGCTTCAATGCAATATAGAAAAACACGGTACCCAGGGCTTCAAATAGACCGACCAGGAAGGTATATAAATGGCCTTGAGCACGAAGACTGCGAATCTCCTTTAAATCACCTGAAACCAGGATATAGGCAAGTAACCAGAGAGTACCCATGGCGAACCAAACCAAACCAAACTGTACGAAATGAATTTGGTTGAGAGCGGCTTTGCTGAATATGAAGGAGATGGCCAGGGCTAGGGCTGCAATCAAGGCTAATACATAGCCCTTGGCTCGTTTCTGTAGCATTTTTGGTGATTATTTTAGGCGCCTGCGAATCGTTTCTGTTTCCTTCTCAAAGCCTGGTTTGCCGAGTAAGGCAAACATATTCTTCTTGTATGCTTCCACCCCGGGCTGATCAAATGGATTTACACCAAGTAGGTAGCCTGATATACCACACGCTTTTTCGAAAAAGTAAAACAATTCACCCAGGTTGAAAGCATCCAATCTTTCCAGTGTGATTCTGATAATGGGTACACCACCATCCTGATGAGCCAGCAAGGTGCCTTCGGTTGCTTGCTGATTAATGTATTCCATTGGCTTTCCTGCCAGGTAATTTAACTGATCAGCATCTTCTTCCATCTTAGGAAGGGTAAGCGGGGAGTCTGATTCCTTTATCAATAGCGCACTTTCAAACAGGTTACGGTTGCCTTCTTGAATAAATTGACCCATTGAATGTAGATCAGAGGTTAAATCGACACTTGCGGGGTAAATACCTTTGTGTTCTTTACCTTCACTTTCTCCAAATAGTTGCTTCCACCATTCGGCAACATCATGCAATGCAGGTTTAAAATTCGCCAAAATTTCAACGGTTTTACCTTGTTGGTAAAGCAAGTTCCTGGCGGATGCATACTGTGCTGCAAAATTCTCATCAAAGGTTGTTTCTGGACCCAGGTTTTTCATTTGACTGAGTCCGCCAGCCACGAGGGCTTCAATATCAATGCCAGCTAAAGCGATTGGAACCAAGCCGACTGGTGTAAGTACCGAATATCGGCCACCCACATTATCTGGAATCACAAACGACTGAAAGCCTTCCTGATCAGCCAGACCGCGAAGTGCGCCTTTAGACTGATCAGTGATGGCCAGAATTCTGTCTTTGGCCTGATTTTTACCAAACTGTCTGTCCATTGCCTGCCTAAGGAAGCGAAAGGCTACAGCGGGTTCAGTGGTTGTTCCTGATTTCGAAATGACGACAACTCCCCAATTCTTGTTTTCAAGATAGGTCAGCAATTCTTTGTGATATTGCTGATCGAGATGATGGCCGGCAAATAGGACCTCGGGATTTTGATTGTCAGGGAGAAGAGTTGAAGTTAAGGCACTCAAAACGGATTTGGTGCCCAGGTAAGAGCCTCCAATCCCTATAACTACTACACAGTTCAGCTTACTTTTAAATTGGCTGGTGATTTGCTGAATAGGGGCAACTTGCTCCTGGGCATCTTCAGGCAGTGTAATCCACCCAAGAAAGCCATTTCCCAATCCACTCCCATCGTGCAAAAGTTTGTTTTTTTCTATTGCTAGATCTGCCAATTCTTGGCTATTGACCCATTCTTCTATTCCAGATAGACTCAGATCGATCATAATCTGCTTGTTTTGTTTTAATCTTGGTTCTTACTCAGGTTAACCCAGTTCTTAACCTCATCCTGAGCGGGATTTTTTAGACCCAATTTGTGCTTCTTGTTCAGTCCACATAATTCCTGATGCAGCTTATTTGGATTCACGTCAGCCAACTGACCAATTTGAATGTAGCCCAGCTTGTGCACCAATGGTAGCCACTCAACTGGAATCCCCAAATTAAGGAAGACCTGGTTGTCATCAGCCTGGATGGTCTTTTCAGGTCTCATTTGAGGGAAGAATAGTACATCTTGAATACTTGAAGCATTGGTCATGATCATGGTTAAGCGGTCGATACCAATACCTAAACCTGATGTGGGTGGCATTCCCAAATCAATTGCTCTGAGGAAGTCTTCATCGAGTGCCATGGCTTCTTCATCGCCGCGTTTGGCTAAAAGAATTTGTTCTTCAAAACGTTCACGCTGATCAATCGGATCATTTAGCTCAGAGTAGGCATTGCAGATTTCCTTACCATTGCAGATGGCTTCAAATCGTTCAACCAAGCCAGAGGTACTTCTATGTTTCTTGGCCAGTGGAGACATTTCAACGGGATAATCTGTAATAAAAGTAGGTTGAATGAGCTTGGCTTCACAGCATTCACCAAAAATCTCATCGATCAGTTTACCTTTACCCATGCTGTCATCGACCTCTATGTTGAGTTTTTTGCATGTACTGCGCAGTTCCTGCTCATCCATCTTACTCACGTCAATGCTGGTGAAGTGTTCAATGGCTTCAAACATGGTAAAACGCTTCCAGGGTCTTTTGAAGTCAATGATATTGTCACCTACGGGAACCTTTGTACTCCCGTGTAAATCAATGGCAATTTTTTCGACCATTTTTTCGACTGTTTCCATCATCCAAAAATAGTCTTTGTACGCTACGTACAGTTCCATTTGAGTAAACTCAGGATTGTGGAATCTGTCCATCCCTTCATTTCTGAAATCTTTGGCAAATTCATAGACGCCATCAAATCCGCCAACGATTAATTTCTTCAGATAAAGCTCGTTGGCAATTCTGAGGTACAGGGTTTGATCCAGGGTGTTATGATGAGTTTTGAATGGGCGTGCTGCCGCTCCACCGTGTATCGGTTGTAAAATAGGGGTTTCTACTTCAAGATATCCCATGTCATCGAGAAACTGCCGCATTGAACTCACCAAACGCGATCTTTTCACGAATGTCTCACGAACATCCGGATTAACCGCCAAATCAAGATAGCGCTGCCTATATCGCTGTTCAGGATCGGTAAAGGCATGGTAAGTTTGACCTTCCTTCTCCTTGACAACCGGAAGCGGTCGAATTGATTTACTCAGGATAGTAAACTCCTTGCAGAAAAGACTGATCTCACCCACCTGGGTGATAAAAACATGTCCTTTGACGCCAATAATGTCACCAATATCCAATAGTTTTTTGAATACATCATTATATAGACTTTTATCCTCACCAGGACAAATTTCATCGCGGTTAAAATAGACCTGAATTCGTCCTTGGCTATCCTGCAATTCTATAAAAGAAGCCTTTCCCATGATCCGTCTACTCATAATGCGACCCGCGAGGCAGACATCCTCAAAATTGTCAGGTGATTGTTCGTACAGGTCTTTTATATCTTGCGAATAGGTGCTAACCGGATACAAGGCTGCCGGATAAGGATCAATACCGAGTTTCCTTATCTCTTCCAGCGAGTTACGTCTTATCTGTTCCTGTTCACTTAATTCGTGCATGCTGTCTTGCTTAAATTTGTGCAAAGATACTTTACCGCTTGATTTAATCAAAAGACAAAAATTCCTATCTTTATTTCTTGCCATCAATACTAAGGACCGGATGGAGAAGCTATGGAAATTACTACCTGAACCTAATCAAGCTCTTGTTGACAGTCTGTCGGGAGAACTGGGAATTGATGGTGCTTTATCAAGTCTCCTCGTGCAGCGTGGAATTCGTGATTTTGATGAGGCGAGACACTTTTTCAGGCCAGAACTGGAAGCATTGCATAACCCTTTTCTGATGCTTGACATGGAAAAAGCCATTCAGCGAATTAAAAAAGCATTGGATGATGGGGAAAAGATCCTGGTCTATGGTGACTATGATGTAGATGGAACAACATCCGTTGCACTGATCTATTCTTTTTTAAGCCAACGCACTGATAAACTAGGCTATTATATTCCTGATCGATACGCAGAAGGATATGGTATTTCATACCCAGGTATTGACTATGCCGAACAGAATAATTTTAGCCTGATTATTGCCCTGGATTGTGGAATAAAAGCGGTCGATAAAATCGAGTATGCAAGTACTAAGGGTATTGAATTCATTATTTGTGATCACCATTTGCCTGGAGATGAGCTGCCTAATGCCTATGCTATTCTTGATCCGAAACGAGAAGGTTGTGAGTACCCATATAAAGAGTTATCAGGTTGTGGGGTTGGATTCAAACTACTCCAGGGGTATTGTCTCAGGAATGGAATTCCATTTTCTCAGGTGGCTCAATTCTTGGATTTAGTTTGTGTGAGTATATCGGCTGATCTGGTTCCTATGACTGGGGAGAATCGGATTCTGGCATACCATGGTCTTCGAAAGTTGAATGAGGAACCCGTACCTGGACTTAAAGCCTTGATCCAGATATCGAATTGCAGCAATAAACTGTTGTCGGTGTCGGATTTGGTCTTTAAGATCTGCCCACGCCTGAACGCTGCAGGAAGGATATCATCGGGTGAAAGTTCAGTTGAACTGCTTATCGCAACTGATGACCGGGTGGCATTTGATCTGGGAGCAAAAATTAACTCATACAACGACCACCGGAAGAATATTGATGGAGATATCACTGAGGAAGCCATGCGCATAGTCGATAATTTGAGTATCGAAACACCAAAAACATCAACGGTTCTTTATCAACCCGATTGGCATAAAGGAGTAATCGGAATTGTAGCCAGCAGATTGATTGAGAAACACTACAAGCCAACAGTCATATTGACTCGATCTAATGGAATGGCAACGGGATCTGCTCGTTCAGTAGATGATTATGATTTGTACCAGGCGGTCAATGCCTGTTCTGATTTGTTAGAAAGCTTTGGGGGACATAAATATGCAGCTGGATTGAGCATGCCTATAGAAAATGTTCCTGAGTTCATTGAGCGCTTCGAGAAATATGTAGACGAAACCATAACTGAAGATCAACTGCAACCGCAAATTCTGATCGACCAGGAATTGAGGCTTGAGCAAATCACACCAAAGTTTTTCAGGATTTTAGAACAGTTCGAGCCATTTGGGCCACACAACCAAGCACCGGTTTTTGTCGCCAAAGGCCTTCGAGATACAGGTCGATCAAGGCAGGTAGGCAGGAGCTGGGAGCATCTGAAGCTGAATTTAAGTATCGAAGATGGAGGTAATGCAACTATGGAAGCCTTTGGTTTTAATATGGGCCATTTCTTTACAGAGATTCACAAAGGCAAACCATTTGATCTGGTTTTTAGTGTTGAAGAGAATACCTACCGTGGAGTTTCAAGTATTCAATTGATGGTTAGGGATTTAAGAATTCTTGATGCCTAAGTCTGGCTCAAAGCATCCTGAATGTTAAAAAAAGGACTGGGATTGCGCTGACTGGTATGGATAATAATTATATATTTGCTTCTGCTTTTTTTTTTACTCTTACTATCTTTAATTAATTGATTTTCATGGCCAAAGTAATTGCTATAGCCAATCAAAAAGGCGGTGTAGGGAAAACCACAACCGCGATAAATCTGGCAGCCAGTTTAGCTGTTCTAGAATATAAGGTACTTTTAGTTGATGCCGATCCACAAGCTAATGCAACTTCGGGAGCTGGTTTTGATGTTCGGAATATCAAAACAAGTATCTATGAGTGCATCATTGATGAAGCTAATCCACGGGACATCATATTGAATTCAGAGATCCCTGGATTTGATTTATTGCCATCAAATATTGACTTAGTCGGAGCTGAGATCGAAATGCTCAACCTGCCCAACAGGGAAAAAATGATGAATACCATGGTTGACGCGGTCAGAGACCAGTACGATTTTGTATTGATCGACTGCTCACCCTCTTTAGGTTTGTTG
>CAYUGX010000105.1:0-14030 GCA_964444375.1 uncultured Porphyromonadaceae bacterium
GAAGGGGTCGTAAACCTGAATGATGCTAGCATTCAGGCTGAGCTAGACTCACGAATCGACTTCAGGAGAAGAATACCTTTCTTTAATTTTGAATTGGCCCTCGAGCAAGCCCAACTTAATACCCTTAACATTCAATTGGCTGACTCAATTGAAACGCTGGCATTGAATATGCATGGTAGTTTTTCGGGTACGAGCCTGTATGAATTGGAAGGCCAGATTTGGGTGACTGATTCCTATTATTCAAATACCCGTGGCAAGTTGCCATTTAAACAAATCGAACTGAAAGTAGGGCCTGATTTTAGTGACCGACAGATCGTATTAATCTCAGATTATATCGATGCGCGAATCAAAGGGAAGATCTATCTGGCTGAATTACCTAACCAACTCAACGCCCTGATTCGGAAATTTCTGCCTGTTTCGTTTGATCATGCTCAACTTGAAAGCACTCAGCTGAATCATTTTAGCTTTAATCTACAGCTTAAGAATCCCCGCCCATTTACTGAAATTATTTCTCCGGAGTTGATTTTTAAAGACAATACACGCGTAACTGGCTTTTTCAGGCAAGGTGGTTCAGAATGGCAGGTTGAAGGCTTTTCTCCTCAATATGTTATTGGTGATAAGCAATTCACGGGTTTGACTTTCAGGGCTGAATCAGATCTTGATTCGATACGGTTGAACGGTAAGTTGACCAAACTGCAGCTCAACAAAGACACTGAATTTGACCAGATTCAATTCAATACCTTCATAATTCCAGATAAGATGCAGCTGAATACATCCTGGTCTGATACCGTTGGTAGTCGAAATCAGGGTAACTTGGAGGTCTCAATCAGTTTTGAACCTGGTATAGGCAGATTACCCCGCATGAATATGCATATTGCTGAGACGGAACTGTTTTTCAAAGACACCAGCTGGCATATTCTTCCGGCTCAAATGATCATCGACCAGCAATTCTTACGTATTGATTCTTTACTAGTCGAGCACGCCAATGAAAAATTGCTGGTAAATGGAACCTTATCTGATCTCCCATTGGATACCTTACATGTACAATTTGAAGACCTAAACCTTCATCACATTCGATCATTTAAACCTGGTGGTCGCTTTGACCTGGGTGGTATTGTCAATGGGGATGCCCGAATTTTCGACCTACATGAAAAAGGATTGTTCCTTTCAGACTTGGCGGTTAACGATTTTACCGTCAATGGTGAACTGCTTGGCGAAACCGGTATTACGAGCCAAAGGCCGTCTGGAAGCAATAAAATCCTCATGGAAGTGATTACAAGCAGAGGTGATATTTCAACTGTGAATATGACAGGGAGTTTTGACACCGATACAGACCTAATTGACTTTGACATTGAACTGGAAAAGCTCAGAATGAATGTGTTCAATGCTGTATTAGAGCCTACTTTCAGAGACATCAGGGGTATTGCAACCGGCTTGGTTCATGTGTCAGGCCATCGCTCAGATCCACAGTTTAATGGTGAAATCAATATGCAGAAAGCTGGATTCAATCTGGATTTTCTAGGTACGCGATACACCTTTACACATCCTTTAATTGTGACTTCCAATGCTTTTATGGTGGAAGACCTGGTGGCGAGAGACCGTTTCGGAAATGAAGCCTTAATTAATGGTGGTGTAAAGCACGATAAACTAAAAAACATTGAATTAGACTTTAACCTTGATGTCGAAAAGTTCCTCTGTTTGGAAACCAACGAATCATCAGGCTACAGCTATTGGGGAAAAGCTTTTGCTACGGGTTTTCTCAATATATCTGGTCCTACTAATCAAATCGAGATTGACATATATGCTCGCACTGAAGCAGGAACTGATTTTTCAGTTCCGGTATCGAGAAATCGAAAGGTCAAACAGTTTGATTTTATTACCTATGTCGAAAAGGATACAATTGATGTAGATCCTGATTTACTCAGCTATGAAGAGTCTCATACCGAAAATGGATATGATGTAGATTTATCAGGCATCCAGCTCAAATTTGATCTTGAAGTAACTCCTGACGCTACCGTTCAGATCATCTTTGACGCTCAAACAGGAAATGTAATCACAGCACAGGGGCGTGGCGATATCATCATTGACATTGATACGCGAGGTAAGTTTTCGATAAATGGGGATTACCTGATTGATGACGGCGATTATTTATTTACCCTTGAGAATATGCCGATCAAGCAATTTGATGTTGAACCGGGTAGCCGAATAAATTTGAATGGACGGATTGGCGAATCAAATTTGGATGTTGTTGCGGTATACAGCACTAAAGCTGCTCTATATGACCTGGTCATGGATGAAAGTGATCAGGACCTAAGGCAGCGAATTCCGGTTGACTGTCAATTGAATATGACCGGTAAACTCGAACAGCCGGGTTTAGCGTTTGACATTGCCTTACCACCCTCGAGCAACGATTTGGCGCGCAGTCAATTGAGTAACCTGACTGATGAGGAAATCAACAAGCAGATCTTTTCATTATTAATTCTCAACCGCTTCAGTCCATTACCCGGTTTGGGTTCAGCTTCACCCAGAAGTTATGAGGCTGCTGGAATCAGCACCACCACAGAGGTTTTGTCGAACCAGTTAAATTATCTATTGTCACAAATTAGTACTGATTTTGATATTGGATTTAATTATCGACCTGGAGATGAGCTGACTAGTGACGAAGTCGAAGTGGCTATGTCAACCCAATTGCTTGATGATCGAATGACCATCAATGTGAATGGCAATATGGATGTCAGGCAGGTTGAATCAAATAGCCACGCCAATCAATTGGTGGGTAATGTTGAACTAGAATATAAAATCATCCCTTCGGGTAAGGTGCGTGTTCGTGCATTTACCCGAGCCAATGACCGACTGCTGTATGAATACTCAGATTATACTCAGGGGATGGGTATCTTCTTCAGGGAGGAATTCGACCGTTTTCCTGATTTGATCAGCAAGTATTGGCGAGCCATCTTTAAAAATGATAGCATTCGATGAGTATACTAAATACAAACACATTTCGTTTTTTTCATAACTTTAGTGATAACTAACAAAATTTCAAATGAACCTGTCATTCATGATGCAGACCCAATTTATGGCACAAGCTGATACGCTGAGTGCTGGAGATCAGCCCACAGAGGTGGCTATGCCCATTATTGAATTAACATTGAAAGGCGGATGGATAATGATTCCGATCGCCTTATTATCAGTTTTAGCTATCTATATTTTTGTCGAACGGTATTTTGCCATACGCAAAGCCGGTCAGGAAGACACACATTTTATGAACAGAATAAAGGAATTTATTCACGATGGTAAAATTGATGCTGCCATTCGCCTTGCACAGGCTACTGATTCTCCGGTTTCACGTATGATTGAAGCTGGAATCAGGCGTATTGGTCGGCCTATGAATGATGTGAATGCTGCGATTGAGAATGTAGGTAAGCTTGAAGTATATCAATTAGAGCGAGGATTACCTACCCTGGCAACCTCGGCTGGTGCGGCCCCAATGATTGGATTTCTTGGTACAGTTATCGGTATGATCCGTGCATTCTGGGATATGTCGAATGCTGGAAACAACATTGATGTTGGATTACTATCGAATGGTATCTATACTGCCATGGTGACCACAGCAGCAGGTTTATTCGTAGGTATTATTGCCTACTTCTGCTACAATATTCTGGTTGCGAAAATTGACAAGGTGGTATTCTTACTTGAAGCGCGATCATCTGAATTTATGGACCTTTTGAACGAACCGGTGAAGTAATGCTCTAATTGATCAGTTTTTATGGCAATTAAATCAAGAAATAAAGTCAACCCGCAGTTTAGTATGTCATCGATGACTGACATCGTATTTCTGTTGCTGATCTTTTTTATGATCACTTCGACGATGATTCATCCAAATGCATTAAAATTGCTGTTGCCCCAAAGTAATAATCAGGTATCTGCCAAGCCCATCACTACGGTTTCAATTGATAAAAACCTGGACTACTACATTGAGCGTACACCTATCGAATTCAGCCGCCTTGAAGCAATGCTACGGGTAAAATTTGATGGGGTTCCTGAAGAAGAACGAACCGTCTCTTTGCATGCAGAGAAATCGGTGCCTATTGACGAAGTCGTTAAGGTTATGAATATTGCAAAAAACAATGAATACAAACTAATTCTCGCTACGCAGTCGAGATAGTTCAATGAAAGACAGATTTAAAAATATTCGTGGTGGTATTGGTACTATCATATTTCATGGAACATTACTGGCTATATTCTTGATCGTGAGTTTTTCGGCACCATTTCCACCACCAGAAGAAGATGGTCTTATTGTCAACTTCGGTACTAATGAACGTGGAATCGGACGAGTAGAACCTCAACAACAAGAATATACCCCTCCGATTGTTGAAAAGCAAGAAGAAGTTACCCAGGAGGAGACATCTCCTCCCATTGTTGAGCAAGAAACAATTACTATTCCGGATGAAGCTGAGGTAGAGGCAGAAGATTTGATGACCCAAGAATTGGAAGAAGCTGCTCGTGTAAATGCCCAAAAGAATAGGGAAGAAGAACTGGAAAGACAACGACTAGAGGAGCTGGAACGCCAGCGACAGGCCGAGTTGGAACGTCAACGCCAGGAGGAGCTGGAACGTCAGCGACTTGAAGAGGAACGAATCAGGCAAGTGGAGCTGGAAAAACAGCGCAAGGCTGAGGAAGAAAGAAAGCGTAGAGAGCAGCAAGAGCAACAACGGAATGCCATCAACAGTCGCATTCAGCGATCTTTTGGTGGTAAGAATGAGGGCGGATCTGAAGGAAGTGAAGGCGTACGAGAAGGAATCGGCAATCAAGGTGTTCGAAATGGTTCGGTCGAATCAGATGATCGCACTATGATTAATAGCAGTGGCAACGGAATATCATACAGCCTTGAAGGACGATCGGTGGTGGGAGCATTGAAACGACCACAATACCCTGGTCAGGAGAGCGGGAAAGTCGTAGTAAGTATTACTGTAAACAAAGAGGGTAGAGTAGTATCAGCAGTTCCCGGAGCTCGAGGCTCAACCACTATAGATTCTAACCTGCAGAATGCGGCGAAAAAAGCAGCATTAACAGCTAGATTTAACAAGGTAGAAAACCCAACGGCTCCGATCACTCAGAAAGGAACCATCACCTACATCTTTAAACTAACTGGTGGGTAAAATGTCTCGTGGGGTTTGTATGTGAATGGGCTGATTGGAAGATTTGATAATTATCAACCCATACGGTTGGGTTTACGGAAAAACCAACAATTTCCCTGCTGCAGCGAATACGATGACCAGTAGAATGATTCGCACCACACGTGGGCCCCATGATACGGCAAAACGACTGGCTATTAAAGCCCCAATCATATTGCCAATGGCCAGTATCAATCCCGCCTTCCAATTCACCTGATCGTTATAGATGAAAACTGCTAAAGCAAAGGGCGTATAGAGTAAAACGATAAGTAGTTTGATTGCATTGGCTTTGACTACCTCAAACCCGGCACCCAGCACTAATCCGCTAAGGAGAAAAAAACCCACGCCTGCCTGAATAAAGCCGCCATATATCCCGATGGCAAAAAAGATCAATATTTGCCACCATGAGGGTTTTGAGTTAATAAGGCCGGCACGACCTTTAACCCAGGCATCAGGTTTTAAGAGAATGATGAAAAACATAACCACCAGTAATCCGCCTATGACGCGGGTCATTGTGGTTTCATTGATATTTACAGCCCATACCGCACCAAATATGGATCCAACTACCGCTGGAATGGCTAGCCAGATCCCTTCTTTGAAGGTAAATATCTTTTGTTGTTTGAAGCTGGCCACACCCACAACATTCTGAAGCAGTATGGCCACCCTGTTGGTGCCATTGGCTACGTTTGCGGGTAATCCGATAAACATTAGCAAGGGCAGGGTGATTAAAGATCCTGACCCTGCTAATGTATTAATAAAACCACATAGGCCGCCCGCAATGATCAAGGCAAGTATGTGGTACCATTCCAGCACTTAGTTTTTCAATAGTTTTCTGACAGCTTTGCCTTTGTTATTGGCCAGCGTAATCAGATAGTAGCCCCTAGCTTGATCTGATAGGTCATACGATTTAACCTGTTCGTGACCCGAAGCTTCAACGGTTTCGCTGAATACAATGCGACCCGAGATATCACTGATGATTAACTCAGTTCTGCTGTCGGGTGTGAAGCTAATCTGGAAAATATCATGAGTTGGGTTCGGATACACCTTTATTGCACTAGACAAGTTGATGTCTTCAACCCCTGAAGCATAGACAGCATCCCAGATGCCCGTATACATACCACGTCCGTGGGTTGCAGCAAGCACAGTATTGTCTGATCTCCTGAATTTCAGCATATCTATTCTGACTTTTGCTATACCGTTGTCATGTTGGGTCCAGACAACTGGATCGGCAAGGATGTCATCTGTGGTCCATGCACCTATATCAGTGGCAAGCATAACCTGTTTGGCATTGTCGGGATGTATGATACCCCACCTGACAGGAATATCTGGTAAATCTGATTCTTTGTTGGCCCATGTTTGCCCACCGTCGGTTGAATACCACACCGATGGTACACCATAGTTTGAGAAGGTGACAAGTAGGGTGTCTATCGACTGGCCGTCATCAATTGATGAAATGTTTCCTCTCGGGAAATCCTCACCAGTCAGTTTGGTAACCGATTGATTACGGGTAAAGTTGTCCACTTTAAAGAAGTCACCGGCTTGCGTTCCCAGGAACAGTAAACTTTCATTGGCCGGTGAGTTTTCAGACCATTTTACAGATGAAAAAGGCACGGTTACGTCAGTTGCTAGTGTTTTCTGTAAGCGATTATTAATAGTAGTTTCGCTAATACCAGCGTACTGAATCCGATTTGGATTATCTCCTGTAAATGAAACACCATTAGCGAAAAGAATATCGTCACGCCAGTTATAATCCATTGGACTGATGAATGTTCCTCCACCTAAACCTCGACTGGAAACGCTTGACGGATCAGATTCTTTCGAGGCACGCCACAGATAAGTCGAATTGTAATACACAGTAGTCAGGTGAATGGTTGGATTATCCTGATCGATGAAGCAAAACGCTCCATCACCACCTGAGAGCATATCAGCATGGGTGGGAACATGGTCCTTCTTGTAGAACATGGTTCCGTTATCTTGCAAACCACCCATGAAATGGATGGCACCGGCATCGGGATGAATTGCACCAGAGTAATACTGTAAGGTTGAATAGTTACGATTCAGTTCAAAGAAGACCACATTTGTACCAGAAGCTGATCGTGTTCCAAATATTCCTCCATCAGTTCCAATTATCATGTCTGTGTCAGAACCAGGTCTGAAAACAAATGAATGGATATCGGCATGTACATAATCACTAGATCCTGAACCATACATGGCGGCCCAGTTAGACATAATGTCCCAGGTCTCTCCACCATCTACAGTTCTCCAGGTATCCAATCCACCGACCCAAAATAGGTTTGGGTTGTATGGTGAAACGGTTATGGCAAGGGCATGCCAGGCCAGGTAGGCAAAAGTATTGGATCCACCACGCATGGGTATGTTTGGTAGATCAGTCCATGTTTCACCTTTGTTTGTTGTTTTCAATAAGAACGCACAATCGTACCCGATGAATTGGTCGCTTCTCACGTAACCACCCGCAATAAGTGCATACAGAATATCAGGATGCGAGGGTGAATGAGCTAGCATCACACGCCCCGGGTAGTTATAGGTCCTGGATCCGTTGGCTATGGTTCGACCATCCATAAATTCATCGTAAAATGATGATTCAATTGTCCAATCTATACCGTTATCTGAACGCAGGATGTGTGCAGCTCCAGTACGATCAACGCCATGATAGGTTGTGCCAACGAAAATACGTGTTTTGTCGGCGCTCATTTCAATATCAGATGGAGCAAAAGGCTGGTCGCCTCCTGGAATCATGGGCATTACCTGGGTCCATGTTTCACCCCCATCAACAGATCGATACAATCCGTCTGAGGGGCCACTTTCATGCAGGGTTCCCTGATAGATCCCCGAAACAACACCCGCATAGATTGCGCTTGTTCCATCTTCATCCCGCACAATCACATCGGTTACGTAGGCCCAGTCTTTTGTTGAAGGGATTAATTCCCAGCTAGCTCCTGCATCGTCCGACTTATACAGACCTGAACCTCGGCCGGTAGATTCACGATAAATGATTAGTGCGGTCTGACTTTCTCCAGTACCCAGGTAAAAAGTATTGGTATTGTTGGGATCGTAGGTTATCGAACTGATCGCCATATTAGGCCAAAGATCGCCAACAGGCGTCCATGGCCCACCTGCGATTGCATCTTCATTATACCAAAGACCACCGGTTACCGCTCCGGCCCAAACTTTTGAGTTTGTTGCGTCATTAGGGTCGAACATGAGGGCACGTGTACGGCCACCCATATCAGTTGGATGATGCATCCATTCTACTCCGTTCAGTGATTTAAAAGGGCTCTTTTGTTTTTGAAGCTCCTGATAGGCTTCAATAGCTCTCCAGTGGGGAACCGTTTTCAATTCAGGATCCACTGTTTTATAGAAATCATCCAAACCAGCCAAATCGGGCCGGTCCATTTTGGGCATTTCTGCGATTTCTTCGGGGCTGAAAGTTGGGAAGACCTGATATTGCTCATTCAGGTATTGCTCGTATGCTGTTCTTTCATTCGTCTGACTGGTCTGGTCAATGAGAATGCCAGCAACAGCAACAGCAACAAGTGCCATGGCGATAGAACCGCCAATAAATAGTTTTCTTTTCATGTCAGGTTATAGAATTATTCATGTTTTGCAAACATTGGGTAAACGCTCATCATTTTGTTTACCTCTTTTTTAACTGACTGAATCATCTCTTGGTTTTCAATATCCATGATGATCCGATCCATAAGCTCTACAATTGGGTCCATATGCTCTTCTTTTAGTCCCCGGGTTGTAATGGCAGGTGTTCCAACACGCAAGCCCGATGTTTGGAAAGGAGAACGACTATCAAATGGAACCATGTTTTTATTCACTGTGATGTCGGCCAATACCAGTGTATTTTCAACCAGTTTGCCTGTAATCTCGGGCACTTTAGTTCGTAAATCGATTAGCATACTGTGGTTATCAGTGCCACCTGATATGACTTTATAGCCACGTTTCACAAAAGCATCGGCTAGAACTACCGCATTTTTCTTTACTTGAAGTTGATACGCTTTGAACTCATCCGTTAGGGCCTCACCAAATGATACTGCTTTCGAAGCAATTACATGTTCAAGCGGACCGCCTTGAATGCCTGGAAATACTGCTGAATTCAGAAGCGATGACATTTTTCTGATCACCCCTTTTTTTGTGGCTTTTCCCCATGGATTTTCGAAATCTTTACCCATGAGAATGATGCCACCACGGGGCCCACGCAAAGTTTTATGTGTTGTTGAAGTCACAATGTGGGCATATTCAAGGGGATTGTCAAGTAGTCCTGCAGCAATCAGACCCGCTGGATGGGCCATATCGACCATAAACAAAGCACCAATCTTATCAGCGATCTCACGCATTCGCTTGTAATCCCATTCGCGTGAATAAGCTGATGCACCACCGACGATGACTTTGGGCTTTTCGCTAAGAGCCACTTCTTCCATCATATCGTAATCAACAGTACCCGTTTCTTCTTTTACTCCATAAGCGACTTGGTTGTACAGAATACCTGAGCTGTTCACCGGCGAACCATGCGATAGATGTCCGCCATGTGATAAATCAAGCCCCATAAAGGTATCGCCCGGTTGCATCACGGTTAGGAAAACAGCCATATTGGCTTGTGCTCCTGAGTGGGGCTGAACATTGGCCCAATCGGCATTGTAAAGTTCTTTGAGGCGATCAATGGCTAATTGTTCAGTTTTGTCAACTACTTCACAACCACCATAATAACGATGGCCAGGGTATCCTTCTGCGTATTTGTTCGTCAATACTGAACCCATGGCTTCTAAAACCTGTTCGCTCACGAAGTTTTCAGACGCAATAAGCTCAATGCCATTTTTTTGGCGTTGGTATTCTTCCTGAATCAGGTCAAATACCTGAGTATCTCTCATCATAACAACAATTTTTCAATTTTGAAATAAACAGTAAATATAGGCAATCCCATCATACCGCCGGGATTACTAAAGTTCGAATTTTCCTGCTTTTGGGCACTTTTACAATGAAAAAAATCAGTTTTAACGACGGTATAATCCCTACAAGCCCTAAATTTGTGCTTCATTATGAACAGGTCTGGATTTTCGAAGAAAAAATTAACGCCATTGGGTCGCTTCCTTAAATGGCGTATCCGTCATGTGAGCAACAAGAACTTCATGCTGATCATGGCTGTTTTGGTTGGTCTATCAGTAGGCTTTGCTGCTGTGATCATAAAAAATACCGTTCATCAGATTCGTCATTTTCTTACTGGAGGATTTTCTACCGAAGAGTTTAATATCCTGTTTTCAATCTATCCGGCTGTTGGTATAGCCCTGGCTGTCATATTCATTAATCGAATTATTAAGCATCGTGTTGGGCATGGTATACCCACGATTCTGCATGCTATCTCATCAACCAGTGGAACTATTCGCCAACACAATATGTTTTCTTCAGTGATAACCAGTGCATTAACGGTGGGTTTTGGTGGGTCGGTTGGATTGGAGGGGCCTACGGTTGCTACAGGTGGTGCCATCGGTGCAAACCTGGGTAAGCTTTTTCACCTTTCATATCGTCAAATTATATTACTGATCGGTTGTGCGGCGGCAGGTGCTATGTCGGCCATTTTTAAAGCACCCATTGCTGCCATCGTATTCGTACTGGAAGTGATCATGATCGATTTAACCATGTCTTCTCTGGTACCCTTATTGTTGGCGTCAGTCTCAGCTGCACTTACCTCGTATTTGTTTCTCGGACAGGATGTAATCTACCAGTTTTCATTGGTCGACAAGTTTAGTTTGAACGAAGTTCCCTTGTTTATCGGACTGGGGATCTTTACTGGTTTCATCTCTGTATACTTTACACGAGTATATGTTAAAGTGGGTGGTTTGTTTGATAAGTTGAAGAAGCCCTGGGTGAGACTGGTGATAGGGGGATTGTGTCTTGGTGTTTTGATTTTTTTATTTCCCAGTCTGTATGGTGAGGGCTACGAAGCGATCAATGGTGGCTTGAAAGGAGATTTTGCCTATTTGTTCGAAAAATCGATCTTCTATGGATTCTTTGAGAAAACGGCCTTATCTACTCAAACCTGGATTATTATTGCCCTGGTGGCAGCGGTATTACTTTTTAAAGTAATCGCTACTTCAATCACTTTTGGTGCTGGTGGAGTGGGTGGTATATTCGCCCCTTCTCTTTTTACCGGATTAAACGCAGGTGTGTTATTCGCCCTGGTACATAATTCAATTTTCAGTCAGCAAATATCGATTTCAAATTTCGCACTGGTTGGAATGGGGGGTATTATTGCAGGGGTATTGCATGCACCACTGACTTCTATTTTTCTGATAGCAGAATTGACCATGGCCTATGAATTATTTATGCCATTAATGATTACGGCAACTATCTCGTATGCTACAATCAAGTTCTTCGAGCCTAATTCAGTATACCATATACAGCTTGTCAGGCGAAAGCAATTGTTTACACACGATAAAGACAAAGTCGTTCTGTCTCTGATGCGTGTCGATAAACTCATTGAAAGAAATTTTTCTACTATCCGACTGGATGCAACTCTTGGCGATTTAGTCAAAGTAATTGCGCATTCAAATCGAAATATTTTTCCCGTGATTGATGACGACGAGAACTTCTATGGCATGGTTATTTTAGACAATGTTCGTGAGGTAATCTTTCAAACCGAGAAGTATTCAAGTACCTATGTGCGCAATCTAATGGTGAAACCAGAAGCGACGATTGCTCCCGGTGAGAGTATGGAAGAAGTGGCTCAAAAGTTTCATCGTAGCGGAAAGTTTAATATACCTGTTATTCAGGATGGTCGTTATATAGGATTCGTGTCAAGAGCCCGTGTTTTCTCAAGCTATCGTCAACTGCTGAAGAAGTGGAGTGAGGATTAGTTAATCAGTTAATCGGTTAATCAGTTAATCAGTTAATCAGTTAATCGGTTAATCGGTGAATCAGTTAATCAGTTAATCAGTTAATCGGTTAATCGGTGAATCGGTGAATCAGTTAATGTGCTGGATTTGAACTAATGTTGCTTTTGGTTGTTTTATGCTAAAAGTTAATGTGAAGTTGATATGAAGGTTTTATCTGTATTATTTTTAATTCTAATTGTTAATTCAGTATTTGCTCAGGATATGAAGTTTAATCGACTGACTGTAGAAGAGGCACGAGTTATTGTACACAAAGGAACCGAGCGGGCCTATACCGGGGAATATGTCGATCATAAGGCAACAGGTACCTATACCTGTAAGCAGTGCGACGCTCCATTATATAATTCGTCTGATAAGTTTGATTCTCATTGTGGTTGGCCGAGTTTTGATGATGAGATTGATGGTGCGGTTGATCGCCTACCGGATGCCGATGGACGACGTACCGAGATTGTGTGTGCCAATTGTGGTGGGCACCTGGGTCATGTATTTCTGGGAGAGGGATTTACCGATAAGAATACACGCCATTGTGTAAATTCGATATCCATGAATTTTGTACCTGTCGAACAAGAACAACAAACAGAACAAAAGACTCCACAAACTGAGACAGGTATTTTTGCCGGTGGTTGTTTTTGGGGAGTTGAGCATTTATTCAAAAACATGCCCGGTGTTCTTGATTTGGAAGTCGGATATATCGGCGGACATGTTGCAAACCCTAGCTATAAGCAGGTTAGTTATGAAAACACGGGTCATGCTGAGGCCTTGAAGGTCTCTTTTGATCCTGCTGTTATAGATTTCGAAGAACTGGCAAAGCTCTTTTTTGAGATACACGATCCCACGCAACTAAATCGTCAAGGACCCGATGTGGGTGATCAGTACCGATCTGAGGTGTTTTACACAAATTCCAAGCAACAAAGAGTAGCTAATCAACTGATTGACCACCTCAAACAAAAAGGATTACAGGTGGTAACCCGAGTTACTGAAGCTTCAACATTCTGGCCAGCTGAGAATTACCATCAAGATTATTATGCAAAGACTGGGGGTACCCCCTATTGTCATGTGTACACTAAGCGCTTCTAGTAGTCTTTCATGCACCGTACCGATATGGCGTAGGTTTTCTTGTAGTTGTATACAAAGGCGTCAGCGTAATCATACCCAAGCGTGAGGTTGTAGGCCTCCTGGCTGTTGAATGAAGTGCTTGAATAGAATTGAGCATAGTATCCGATTCCTGCATACATGCCTGTTGCATATTTTCGTCCGCCAGGAAGTGCACCAAAACCAGATTTGTTTGAAGCCCCCTCATTTGGTTCTCGCCATCGATTAGTTTCATAATCTTTCAGGAAACCTCCGGCAGCTGTGCTTCCTTCAAAGTGTTCAACCAAATTGTCAAGTTCATTTTTTGTCGGAAGGTGCCAGCCATCAGGACAGGCTTGCATTGCAGCATCCCAGGTATACAGACGCCCGTATATTGCACAGTTGTCGGGCTTGTCTTCATAGCAAAAACTACCTGCTTCGGTGCTGAAATTAAGGTTCTCCGCCATCCACCACTGATCACCGACCTGTATGGTAGTATAGGTTTGCCCATCCCGGTCATCCTGCAGGCTGCCAAAATGCAGATCTATGGTGGTGAATGACCACACCGGACCAGATGTAATGTTGCCTTTAACATCACGAGCTTCTACTTTCCAATAGTAGGTAGTACCGTATTCTAGTTTATCTGGATCTAAGCCCAGGTAGGAGTGACTGCTTACTACAACTGGAGGTGGGTTATTAGTGCCAAAATATATCGAGTATAGAATGATGTCCCCATCAGGATCAACGCATTCCCACTTCATGTTCAGGTTTACTGCAGTTTCACTTTCTCCATCTGCCGGAAAAGGATTCTCCGGTACCTCTGGAGGAAGATTTGAGGGAGATCGGAAGAGCACACGTCTGAACCTCCAGT
>CAYUGX010000106.1:0-14013 GCA_964444375.1 uncultured Porphyromonadaceae bacterium
TACCATCCACATTCCGACAGTAATTACCGAATCCACTCAATTGAGTCAATCGAACATCTTTCAGGGCAACGTTGGCAAATCCGGTGGCTTGAAGCCCATCAACATGTTGGGTAGTAAAATTAAGGAAGCCTGAACCCTGCACACCATACATGGGTCCGCGCAGGGTATTGAAAAAGCCCGAGAGCTGCGTACCTCGTATGGTATCCATCGCCACATTGCCGAAGCCTGAAGCTTGCACCCCAGTCAAAGAACCTACAGTAACATTATAAAAACCTGATCCCTGAAATCCCTTGGTATCCCCACTGACAATATTCCCGAATCCGGCTAATTGAACTCCATTGACATTCCCCCTGACGATATTCTGAAAACCGCCAAGCTCAAGTCGATCAACTCCACCAGAATAACCGGCAATGAGGTTTATAGAATACTTATTTGAAATTAAGCCGGTGACTAACTGGTTAGTTCCAATGTATGGCAGTAGTGAAATCTGGGCAAATCGCTCTTCCTCCACTTTAACATTATCGGCCATTATAACCGATTTTTTTGGTACAAGAGCAGCCACAAGGGTTCGCTTGTGAATATTCTTCGGATCGACAGGCTTTGCGGCTAGACTCTCAAGTCGATCAGGCACCGGGGTCAATTGCACATCCAGTGGAATATGATCAGCTGGCTTCACAATGATGACGGTGTCGAGATAGCCTACCTTACTGAAATTAAGATAATGTACTTCATTAAAGGCTGGCAACTGGATTTGGTAGTGCCCTTCCTGATCGGTGATAGCACTTTTCATGCCCTCCACCTCATAAATACTGGCTTCCCGTATACGTTCCCCGGTACGGGAATCAGCAATGTAACCGCTAATAATATAGTCAAGCGGCTTACGGCGTTGTTCCTTTTTTTGTGCAGGTGCATCAATCGAGGGAAGAATAATTAAATGGTTGCCAATAGCTTTATACCTGTATTCTCTGCGGAGCAGCTCCTTCAAAAGCTCATCAACCCGTTTTTCTTCAGCATCTAAGCTAACTAGGCTATCTCCCGGAAGTATTTCTGAATTATAAGAAAAAGCAAATCCACCCGCTTCACCAATCTCAAGTAAGGCTTCAGCCAATTTTTCCTGTTCCACATGCACAGAAACAGGCATCTCGAGAAACACTGATTGGGCGAACACCTTGACACTGACCATCTGCACAACAAAGGCGGTTATCACAAAAATCGCAATCGACTTTATCCTATTCATCTTCACACCCACCCCCAATAAGTTCAAATCTATTTCCATTTTGTTTCAGGTCAAGTTCAAATGAGGCCGCGATAACCGCCATGATTTGCTCAATACTTTCATTGGTAAAACTGGTTGACAATAAGCAAGCCAAAATAGTCTCCTGACTCACCGAAAAATCAAATTCATAGTGTTTCTTAAGAAGCTCAAATACCTTTGATAATGCAGTTTGTTTGAAGATCAGTTTGCGATTTGCCCAAAAAACTTCGTCAGGTTCCAAATCAGAAATCTTGAAAACGGCTTGATCACGCTGCGATATCATCCCTTTCTCACCATCAGCCAGCAACACAGCATCCGTTTTTTGCCCCAGACTGTCATATACGGCCAACTCAACCAGACCACTTTCAACCACAACCTCGAGATCTTCGTTTGGATAGGCTTTAACATTAAACTCGGTTCCCAGCACACGAATTTGGCCAAGCTTGGCTTGAATAACAAAGGGTTTGCTATGGTCTTCTTCAACGCTAAAGAAGGCTTCACCATCCAACTCGACAACTCGTGCAGTATCTGTGAAGGTCTCAGGTGTTAGAATCCGAGTATCCGAATTCAAGGCCACCGCTGATCCGTCGCCAAGTGTATCAAAGACCACCTCAGCAAAACTCTCAATCACCAGCGGCTCAAAATCCGATCGCAACCAATTTCGCAATAAAGTTGAACCAACAAATAAAACGAGCACCGCTGCTGCAACCCCATACCACACCCTCAAACTACGTCCCTTGACCCTCGCCCTCCCGATAAATCGGGATCTCCGCTTGGCTCCGACTCGTCTCTCGTCTCTGGTCTCTGGTCTCTCGTCTCTCGTCTCTCCCTCCATCCGGGCCATCATGCGTTTCCAGCCACGATCAATATCAACAGCAACCGGAACCGGATTTAATTGTCCAGTCTCACGCCAAACGCGCTCCAGTTCTCTGAATGTCTGCTCATTATCTGCTGAATAATTGATCCAGGCTTCCACATCGTGGCGCCCCTGGTCTGAGATTTCATCCAGCAAATAAAGCAGCAGCATGCGTTGATCAATATGGGAGGGATCGTACTGCATGTATCTCAATATGAAGACAGTTTAACTGGCACTTTCACCTACTCTTGTTGTGTATTTAATTCAAAAAATCTTTAAAGTCACTAAACCAATTTCCGAAATAAAGCAAAATCAAAGGCATATACTCAGCCAGGTTTTCACGCAAATACTGCAATGCTTTATACATCTGATTTTCTACGGTTTTTACCGACACTCCTAATTTCTCAGCGATTTCTTTATACTTGAGTCCTTCAAATCGACTCATCAAAAAAACCCTTCGTCTTTCGGTTGGCAATTCTTCAATGGTCTCCCTGATCTTCAGTTCCAGCTCACTTACAATAGACTGATCGGTAAATTGTCGCTCTGCTTCCTGTATCTCCTGTTCATTGAAGTTTTTATATTCCTCCCGGATGGCAATGTGTGAAATCACATTCAGACAGGCATTACGAACCGACCTGAACAGATAGGATTTCAGTGATGATTTGATAGTCAGCTGATTGCGGTCGCGCCAAAGTTTGTATAACACTTCTTGAACTATGTCCTCTGCAGCATCCAGATCATTGAGAAAAACACAGGCATAGGAGCATAAATTGCTATAGTGAGCTCTAAACAATGCCTCAAAGGCCGGCAGTGTGTGCAAGCCTGGTTCATCTGCTATGTTGACATCCGTTCTCAGCAGTTTCAGGTATAGATCATCTTGATGACAAACTTAATAAAATTGATTATCCCCTGCCTAAGCCTTAACTTTATGTCGCAAACAAAACCACCTGAGACATGCCTAAATCTAAGTTATTGGTTGCACTCATCTTGCTCCTCTGTGGTTGCATCGAACAATCTATTGACCCCGGTTTACTGAAGGAATCAAGAAACAATGCTCAGCTTGCCCAGGAAGGATATATCCGCTGTGAGCATTATGTACACGCCTGGCTTGATCAAGCCGATGAAAGAACCGGTTTAATACCCCGAAATCTAAACCGTGACCGAAATATCTGGAATGCCCAGGATGCTGCAGCTGACAACTATCCTTTTATGGTGCTAACCGCTGCTCTTACTGACCAGAAGCTCTTCGAGGGACGCATGCTGGATATGCTTAAAATCGAAACCGAATTGACTAGCCGGATTGGCTCTTTGCCCGATACCTGGTCATTTACGACAGCTGATTTCGTGCTGGATGTTCCTAAGCCCGACTGGATCATCTTCGGGAGCTCAGAATACATCAAAGATGGTCTTCTTCCACTGACAGAGTGGCTCGGCCCCAGCCCCTGGTCAGATCGAATGATCGATATGCTCGACGATATATGGAAAATCGCTTCATTCGAAACCCCTTTTGGCTTCATTCCTTCAGATAATATGGAGGTTAATGGTGAGATGCTTCAAGTGCTGTCGCGTGTATATTGGATGACCGGAAATCAAAAATACCTCGACTGGGCGATTCGACTAGGCGATTACTATTTGCTCGACGAACATCACCCAAGCAGAGACTTCACTCGCCTCAAATTGCGTGATCATGGATGCGAGATCATATCGGGTCTGTGTGAACTGTATGCAACACTAAGCTTCGTTAATCCCTCAAAAAAAGTTAGCTACCAAATCGGCATCCATCAGCTGCTCAACCGAATTCTGGAAGTGGGTCGAAATACCGATGGTCTTTTCTACAATGCCGTTAATCCGCAGAATGCAGCTGTGCTGGATGATCGCCTGTCTGATAACTTCGGGTACAACCTGAATGGCTTTTATACGGTTTATCTGGTAGATGGAACCCCTGCATACAAAAAAGCAGTGAATACGTGCTTGTCAAACCTATATGCAAGCTACCAGAACCATTGCTGGGAAGGATCTGTAGGTACAGGTAGTGCCGATGGATATGCAGATGCCATCGAAGGGGCATTGAACCTATACAATCGTGAACCTATTGAATCGGCTAAGGCCTGGATCGACAGCGAAATGCAGGTCATGTGGAGCAAGCAACAAGACAATGGGATTATTGAAGGCTGGCATGGCGATGGTAATTTCGCCCGAACAACCCTTATGTATTGTTTGTGGAAAACCCAGGGCATCCGTATACAGCCATGGCGGAGGGATGTTAAACTGGGTGCGGTCGAAGGCAATCAAGAGATTGTCTTCACCATAGAATGCGACAGTGCCTGGAAAGGTAACATCCTATTTGACCAGGTTCGCCACCAAACTCATTTCAACTTGCCCATCGACTGGCCCAGAATCAACCAATTCCCCGAATGGTTTATCGTCGAAGACAAAGCAGAGTACGGTCTAATTTGGAACAATAAACGAAAAAGGATCTCAGGTCAACAAGCGGCGGAAGGCATTCGAATTGAACTGGAAGCAGGAGAACACGAGTTTCTGATCAAGAAACTGTAATCGACATTCGACTGAAGGAGACTAGAATGTACCGTAAATAGCGTCAATGTTGGTGTTGCAATACACGCTTGAATAAATATGGAACCCGATGCGGCTGGTGCTGAGTTTTCTCTCTAAGTGAAGAATGGGAAAACCCGCTTCAATACTTAGATGCCTGGCTGTATTTTCATCAGCAGCAATGGCCCGAATCCGTTGCTCACCTCCCCGAATCTCAATCCCATAAAACTTTCGCAGTATATCAAAGAGTGAGGAATCTTCAAACTTTCTCGATTTAAATCGGGGTAAATTCATGTTGGGAATGTAATTGACATCATAAAAAATAGACCGACCTTCTAGTTGACGCAATCGCTCTAGAAATATACAACCCACTTCATGCTCGACCTCATTCAGCGAATAAATAAACGGATCCGGCCAGGGCTGAACTGTTGGTTTGGATAAAAGTACAGTTCCCAACTCTTTATTGCGGAGGGCTGCAGTCGTTCCAGCTACCGACAAAATCCCAATACCCCTTGGATTGTTCTGAACAATGCTACCCTTTCCTTGCTGAGTTTTAATGTACCCATCATATGATAAAGAAATCAAAGCCCGTCTAACGGTCGGACGAGTCAGTGAATAGGTCCGACAAAGCTCATTTTCAGAAGGCAATAAGTCACCTTGTTGGTAAATCCCCTCCTCAATATGCTTTCGAAGCAATTCATATAACTTTTTATGTTGTGGGACTTTTTTCATCACTTTACTTGTCTATACAAGTTGAATCACATATCTTTGCGAATGTAAGAATTCTATGCTGATTTTCAAATATTTAGTTTAGAATTTGATAACAAAAAGTTTCACTTGTATTTACATGTTATGGCAACTCCAATCATCCTACCACGTCAGGGACAATCAGTTGAATCCTGTATCATTACTGAAATTCTGGTCAGAATCGGGGATCACGTGGCCCTCGGTGATACCGTACTGCGGTATGAAACAGACAAAGCTGCCTTTGAGCTGGAGGCAGAAGCAGAAGGAAGCGTAATAGCTATTCTGGCTGACGAAGGAGATGAGGTTCCGGTTTTAAATGAGGTTCTGGTGTTGGGTGCAGTAGGCGAAGAATATGTGCACAAACAGCAGAAACCAGAGAAAAAAGGTACGACATCGGGTCAACCGGCCACGAAAACAAGCGATGACACACCAATTAGCAAGTCTGAATCGGCCGAAGCAGGAATAACTTCCCAAATAGAAGTGAGTCCTGATCATTTGAATACCCCTATTTCCCCACGAGCAAAAAACCTGGCTCAGCGACTGGCTGTGTCTTACCGGGGGATCAAAGGAAGTGGCCCGAATGGTCGAATAATTGAACGTGACATTGAAGCCTTGGCCCAATCAGGCAATCGCATGTCAAGTCTGGCTGCGTCTCAGGCCCAAGCTAGCGCTCAGACTGCTCCTGCTTATGGCACAGGCCTGGGTGGTCGGGTAACGAGCAGTGACTTGCTTTCGCCTGTCATTCAACCATCCGGGGAATACACCGACACCAAGCTCTCTAACATCCGGAAGATTATTGCCCAAAACATGCAAGCTTCCTTGCAAAACAGTGCTCAGCTCACACACCACATGAGTGCCGATGCCAGAGCCCTGCTCAGCATCCGGAAGGATGTGAAGAAAAAAATGGAAGAGGAGAACTTTGAAAATATTACACTGAACGACCTGATTTGCTACGCCCTGATTCAAGCCCTCAAAAAAATGCCTGAAATCAACAGTCATTTCCTGGGCGACTCGATACGTACTTTTAACCATGTCAATCTTGGAATCGCAGTTGATACCGACCGGGGTTTAATGGTACCAGCACTGCAAGGGGCAGATGAATTGGATTTACCAGCCCTATCTGCTGCACTAAAAAGCCTGGCTAACAGTTGCAAGAACGGGCAGGTTGATCCAGACCTCTTGGCCCCAACGGCAGCAAGCTTTACCGTCTCAAATCTGGGTGCATTTGGAGTAGAAATGTTCACTCCGGTCATCAATCTGCCTCAGACTGGAATATTGGGGGTCAACACAATTATACAAAGGCCAGGTGATATTGGGGGTGGAATTATTGGCTTTATCCCCTACCTGGGATTATCATTGACCTACGATCATCGTGCACTGGATGGCGCTCCCGCATCAGCTTTTCTCCGGGAGGTGAAGGAACAAATAGAAAATCTTGAATTTAATCTGTAATACAATGACATACGATCTGGCAATCATCGGAGCCGGTTCAGCCGGATATGTGGCTGCAGAAAGAGCAGGGCACGCAGGCTTGAAAGTGGTCTTATTCGACAAAAGAAACCTGGGAGGTGTTTGCCTGAATGAAGGCTGCATCCCAACAAAAACCCTGTTGTATTCAGCAAAATTATACGACAATGCCCGTCATGGGCACAAGTATGGAATCGAAAGCAGTGACGTGACGGTAGATTTTTCAGCCATCATGAAGCGGAAAAATAAGGTGATCCGCAAACTCGTTGGTGGTGTAGCGGCCAAAATGAAAGGAGCTCAGGTTGAAGTGGTCGAGGCTGAAGCCAAAATCCAGGGACGCAAAAACGGTTTATTTGAACTATCCGCCAAGCAATTCGTTTATCCTGCAAAAAACGTACTGATTGCAACGGGGGCTGAAGCCATCATACCGCCAATAAAAGGCATGGATGCAAACAAGGTACTAACTAGCCGTGAAATCCTGCAAATCAAAAGCTTACCCAATAGTATCAATATCATAGGAGGCGGCGTGATCGGTCTTGAGTTTGCCAGTTTCTTCAGCGCTCTCGGAACCGAAGTGAATGTGTTTGAAATGATGCCTGAAATTCTACCGGGAACAGATGCTGAATTGGCTAAAATGCTGCGCTCCGACCTCAGTAAACAGGGAGTCAACTTTTTTATTGGGACAAGCGTTACCGAGATCGATGGAGACCATGTAGTCTATTCTAATGAAAAGGGAAAAGGCCGGGTCGCTGCTGAACATCTGTTGGTCTGTGTCGGTCGCAAACCCAATATCCAGGGCATTGGTTTAGCCGAATTGGGTGTTGAAATGGATCATAAAGGTCTGAAAATTGATGAGCATTGCCGGACCAATATACCTGGAATTTATGCTGCTGGTGACCTGACCGGATTTTCGCAATTGGCGCATACCGCCAGTAGAGAAGGAACTGTAGCTGTAAATCACATCCTGGGCAATCCTGACCGGATGCGTTACAACGCGGTACCGGCAGTAGTATATACCAATCCTGAGCTGGCTACTGTGGGTCTGACTGAAGACGAAGCCACGCAGCAAGGAATACCGTGTAAAACCCTAAAACTCCCTATGGCTTTTGCCGGAAGATTTATTGTTGAGAACGAGGGGAAAAACGGAATGGCGAAAGTGGTAGTTGGTGAAAAATATGGGGAAGTTCTGGGTGTTCACCTGTATGGGAATCCCAGTTCTGAGATTATCCATTCTGCCTGCCTGGCGATCGAAATGGAAATGCGTGTGGAGGATTTGCAGGAGATTATTTTTCCGCATCCAACTGTATCTGAGATCATACATGAAGTAGTTTTTGAAGCCTGATAATAGTTAAGAATATGCCTAAAAGTCAATTCATTGACCCTCAAGAGTCAAGAAAAGCAAAAGAGATTAATTTCAAACCGATTCCGGTAAACCAGTACTGTAAAAGTTTCGCTGAGGAGCGAGATTCCTATTCCCAGGATGATTTCATGAGAATCTATCGGGATATGAAGATTATCCGGGAATTTGAAACCATGCTAAACCGGATTAAAACCACTGGAGAATACAACGGAATTCAGTATAACCACCCGGGACCTGCCCATTTATCGATCGGACAGGAGGCTGCAGCCGTTGGGATGGCACATGCACTCAGTATTGATGACCTGATCTTCGGGTCGCATCGCAGCCATGGCGAGATTTTGGCGAAAGGCCTTTCTGCAATTCATCAGCTGAATGAAAAGGAACTGATGGCCATCATGGAAAATTTCTTCGAAGGTCGCATCCTGCGAATTATTGAAAAAGACCATCAGGGCGATGTCAAAGATCTAGGTATTCGTTTTTTGCTGTATGGAACCCTGGCCGAGATATTCGCACGTGAAACAGGATTTAACAAAGGACTGGGTGGTTCAATGCATGCCTTCTTTACGCCTTTCGGTGTGTACCCAAACAATGCCATTGTCGGTGGATCAGGTGATATATCTGTAGGGGCAGCCCTGTACAAGAAAGTCAATCAAAAAAAGGGGATTGTGGTTGCCAATATCGGTGATGCCTCTGCTGCTTGCGGCCCTGTTTGGGAAGGTATTTCATTCGCAGCCATGGATCAGTTCAAAACCCTGTGGGAAGGTGTCCATAAAGGGGGATTACCCATCTTGTTCAATTTCATGAACAATCAGTATGGAATGGGAGGACAAACCCAGGGCGAAACCATGGGCTATGATATCCTGGCGCGGATCGGAGCTGGTGTTAACCCAGACCAAATGCATGCTGAGCGAATAGATGGATACAACCCACTGGCCGTAATTGACGCCTTCAGAAGAAAAAAAGCCATTCTCGAAGCCCATGATGGTCCTGTACTTATGGATACTCTTACCTACCGGATATCCGGGCACTCACCATCGGATGCTTCATCGTATCGTTCGAAAGAAGAAATCGAAGCCTGGCAAGAAGTTGATTCGATTAAATCATTTGGTACAGAACTAGTTAGCAATGGAATCTGCAAGACGGATAAACTGGAGAATCTTGATACTCAAATACGAGACAATACGATGGAAATCATGCGTCTGGCGATTGATCCTCAGGTCTCACCTCACATGAATATTGAAGCCCAGCCCGAACTCATTGGTGACATGATGTTCTCGAATGAATCGCTTGATGCCATGGAAGACCGCCAACCCGACGTGAATCATCCGCTGAATGAGAATCCAAGAGTCCAACAAATTGCCCGGAAAGAACGCTTTGCTTTGGATGAGAACGGAAAGCCTCATTCGAAAATTAAGACCTATCAATTGCGTGATGGAATTTTCGAAGCCATAATCGATCGCTATTACAAAGATCCAACCTTGGTCGCCTATGGTGAAGAGAATCGCGATTGGGGCGGTGCATTTGCTGTTTATCGCGGCCTGACTGAAGCCCTGCCTTACCATCGGCTTTTTAATTCACCCATAGCCGAAGGGGCTATTGTCGGCACCGCTATCGGGTATGGAATGGCTGGCGGACGGGTCATTGCAGAAATAATGTACTGTGATTTTCTCGGGAGATCTGGAGATGAAGTATTCAACCAGCTCCCCAAATGGCAGGCAATGAGCGGGAACCTCATCAAAATGCCAGTTGTCATCCGGGTTTCGGTAGGATCAAAATACGGGGCGCAACACTCACAAGACTGGTCATCACTTGTAGCCCATATTCCCGGACTAAAAGTTTTATTTCCGGCCACGCCCTACGATGCAAAAGGATTAATGAATGCAGCTTTACAGGGAACTGATCCAGTCATTTTCTTCGAAAGTCAGCGTATCTATGATATTGGTGAACTTTTCCACAAAGAAGGCGTACCCGAGGAGTATTATGAAATTCCCCTTGGAGAACCCGATATAAAACGTGAAGGAAATGACATCACAATTTTAACTATTGGGGCCACTCTCTACAATGCCATGGAAGCAGCCGATACGCTACATGAAAAATATGGTCTGTCAGCAGAAATCATTGATGCCCGGAGTTTGGTTCCTTTCAACTACGAAGCTGTCATCCAGTCGGTGAAAAAAACCGGAAGAATATTGCTTACCTCTGACGCCTCTACCCGGGGATCGTTCTTAAAAGAGATGGCCCAAACCATCACTGAACTGGCCTTCGATGAACTGGATGCACCCCCGGTAGTGGTTGGTTCAAGAAATTGGATCATCCCAGCCCATGAGCTGGAAGACTTTTTCTTCCCACAACCCGAATGGATGCTGGATGCCATACACGAAAAAATCATTCCATTGACAGGTCATCAGGTTTCTACTAACTTTACCAAATCCGAAGAACTAAGAAGAAATAAATTTGGCGTCTAAACCCAGCACCCAGAACCCAATACCATGAACCCAACACCATGAAAATCAACACCCACATTCATACTCCCTACTCTTTCTCAGCATTTGACTCCATCGAACAAATATTCCATATTGCTGTGAAAGAAGAGATTAGTGTACTGGGTATAAATGATTTTTTCGTGAGTGATGGTTTCAGGACCTTTGAAGAATTGGCCAAAACAAACCACGTATATCCTCTATTTAATATAGAATTCATCGGTTTGTTAAAAGAAGAGCAAGAAGCTGGTATCCGGGTCAATGACCCAGGAAACCCGGGAAGAACTTATTTTTGTGGCAAGGCACTAAAAAACCCATTTGACCTGTCTCCAGAAAATAAGAAGCTCCTTTCACTCGTGATGGAAGAAAGTCAGCAGCAGGTAAGGGAAATGGTTAGTAAACTAAATGAAATCCTTAGGCAGACTGGGGCAACTTTTTCGATCACGTATGATTCGGTCAAACAAAAATATGCAAAGAACCTCGTGCGAGAACGTCATCTTGCTAAAGCACTAGGGGCAGCCATCCACGAAAATTTCACCACTCATAGTGAAAAGAAAAGCTTTCTGACTCAGCTCTATGATGGTCAGGTATCCGCTGTGGATATGGAAAATCAGGCTGCTTTTGAGGGTGAACTCAGAAATCGATTGCTAAAAGCAGGGGGGAGGGCTTTCGTACCCGAGGATGAAAACTCATTCTTACCCATACCCAAATTGATTCAAATTATCCTGGATGCCGGAGGGATCCCCTGTTACCCGGTACTACTTGACGATAAAAATGGCAACTATACCCAATTCGAAGGAAATATTGGCGGATTGCATCAGCGGCTAAGTGAATTAGGTATTGGGGCCGTAGAGCTGATCCCCGGACGCAATCAACATCAAAACCTACTCGAATTTGTTCGCTATTTCCACCAGCAGGGCTTCTTAGTTTCTTTTGGGACTGAACACAACACACCGGCACTGACACCACTTACAGTGACTGCCAGTGGTGGAACTCCCTTGGGAGAATACCTGGATAATGTTAACCAGGAAGCAGCCTGTGTGATGGCATGCCATCAACACCTCGTTGACAAAGGGGAGGAAGGCTTCGTTGACAGTGAAGGACATTGTAAACTTGATCAGCGTGGAAGTTTTGCCACTATGGGCAAACAACTGATTGAGGAATATATTCAACAGTAAATCAACCTACTAAAGCAGATTCGATGGATGAACAGATAGCCCAATTGCTTCAAATGTCACAACAATTTGGCCAGGATCCAGACCAAATACAGGCTGCTGGTGGAAACACCTCCTACAAAAACGAGCATTTTGTATGGGTAAAAGCTAGCGGATATGAACTGGGTAGGGCAAGCCAAGATAATTTTGTTCAATGTCACCGGCACCTGCTTGAAGCTAATCTGCATAAGTCATATAGTGCTGATCCTGACATCAGTTTTCAAGAGGCCAAGGCAGACCTCCTGGCCGCTGTTGTCGATTGCAAAAGTCAGCTGCAGCCTTCAGTCGAAACATCACTTCATGTTGCCCTTAAATTCGCCTTCGTTGCACATACTCATCCAACCCTGGTTAACGCTTTAACCTGCAGTCCACAAGGAAAGAGCCTGGTCAAAGAATTGTTTGGCAGCAAGGCCATCTTTGTCAATTACCAGTATCCGGGATATGCATTATTCACTTGTGTTAATGAAAAAATCGAAGCATTCAGAAAGAGTCAGGGTAAAGAACCTCAGATCATCTTTCTGAAAAATCACGGAATTGTTTTCAGTGCCGACACGCCTGAAGAAGTTGAGCAATTATCTGAGATGGTGTTGTCTACCATCAAAAGTAAGATAAAGAAGCTCCTGATAATTGATGAAAAGACCGTACCTCAAAAGGCTAGTTCTATTCTACCGGCAATTAGAATGCAACTCATGGCAGCCTCAACTGAAGCATCGATCTCACCGACAAGCACTATCCAGAACAACACCACATCGACAGTTGTGCTGGAAAGCACTGCCAATACCTTAACAGAGTATTTCAGTGCTTCTCAAGGCCGTTATCAACTGATTGCTAAACCTTTCTGTTTTGACCATGTGAAATACTGCGGAGGTGCATACCTGTTCATTGAACCCGCATCTGATGGATCCACTATCCTGACAGACTTTGAAGAAGCACTTACGATATATCGCGCAAAATATCAGAAGAATCCTAACATCATATTGATCAAAGGACTGGGGCTGATAACAGCTGGCGAAAATCACAAGCAGGCAGCAACACTGGCACAACTATTCATCGATCAGATGAAAATCAGTTATTATGCCGCTGGGTTTGGTGGTCCTGAGTTCCTGCCGGATGAAGAAATCAAAAGGATTGAAGACCGACTGGGATATGGTGAGCTCACCCAGCATGGATTCAATGACTCGAAAACCCAATTAGTTAAAAACCGTATTGCCATTGTAACAGGCGGCGCTCAGGGATTTGGGGGCGGTATTGTAGAGTATCTGTATCAACTAGGCGCCAATGTAGTGATCGCTGATTTAAATGAAGAAGCGAGTCAACAACTGATCAATCGGCTGAAGGACCCAGAAAGCAAAAACCACCTGTCATTTATAAGAGTAGACGTTTCAGATGATGAATCTGTGCAAGCACTCATCCATAAAACCGTTACAAAATATGGTGGATTGGATCTGATCATCAGTAACGCAGGTGTACTATATGCCGGGGGCCTTGACGAAATGGAGGCAGAGACCTTTGATTTTGTCACTCGAGTCAATTACAAAGGATTTTTTCTGTGTGCGAAACATGCATCAACAGTAATGAAACTGCAGTCAGCAAATAACCCATATCACTATTCAGACATCATACAAATCAATTCAAAATCTGGGCTCAAAGGATCGAATAAGAATTTTGCCTATTCAGGCGGAAAATTCGGAGGTATCGGACTAACGCAGTCTTTTGCCATGGAGCTCATGCCCTATCGGATAAAAGTCAATGCCGTATGTCCGGGTAACCTGTTCGATGGCCCACTTTGGTCAGATCCTGAGAAAGGACTTTTTGTACAGTATCTGCGAGCTGGGAAAGTACCAGGCGCTAAAACCATTGCTGATGTCAAGCGTTTTTATGAAGATCAGGTTCCAGCCAAACGCGGTTGTCTGGTGTCTGATGTGATGAAAGCAATTTGCTACATCATTGAACAAGAATATGAAACCGGGCAGGCTGTTCCAGTAACAGGCGGGCAGATCATGTTGAACTGATCAAGAGAGGCGAAAGACGAGAGACGAGAGACGAGAGACGAGAGACGAGAGACGAGAGACGAGAGACGA
>CAYUGX010000107.1:0-13943 GCA_964444375.1 uncultured Porphyromonadaceae bacterium
GTGATTGTCCATAATATCAATGTGAAAAGCATCAATACCCGCCTTTTCAAGGCTTCTAATTTCGTCGAGCAAATTCAACTGATCAGCGCACATCAACGAGGCTGATATGTTTATCTTAGCTTTTGGCTCCAAGTTGTAAATTTATTAGTTGAAGAAGTTCATTCTATCTGCTTATCTTCTCCACAAGCTTTTAATTCTGGTTAAAAGCTTAATAAAGAGTTCCTCTTGAAAAATGTTGAATACTTTCAACCCATATGATAGAAAAACATACAATAAGAAAAAGGCTATTAATGATATTACAATTCTCAACACTTTATAATCTATCAAAGTTGTTGTCACAAAATACAATCCTACACAGGTTATCGCCCCGATTGCCATCAACTTAAGAATTGTAAAAATCGGATAGACCTTTATAAATTTTCTTTTCAATGTCTTTATTGAAAAAAATAATTGTAAAGTGGCATTAGTGTAAAATACGGCTACCGCAGTTATTGCTGCGCCGATCAGACCAAAATACTTTACCATGAAATAGACCATGGAAATGGAAACGAGAAAGGCTATAAAGTTGGATTGCAGTATTTTATTGGTTCGCCCATATGATTTTAAAACAATGGCATAGGCTAGCATTTGCTCCAGGATAACGAAAATAATAATCCTGAAAACCGGAACACTCTCCAGGTATTGGTCGGTATAAACTAGGGTGATTAGATCTTCGGCTATCAATTGAAGTGCGAAAAAAGATCCGACTCCAACAAATGAAAAACGAATGATAAGCTTTTGCCACAATTCCACAAACTTGTCAACGTTATCTTTTGCCACATGCTTCACCCCTTTAGGTAATACAACTTCTCCCACCGACTGAAAGAACATATTAATAAAAGGTACATTGAAGCTTCCTACGCTATACACAGCAAAAATGTCAGGGCTGAAAAACATGGATAAAACAAATTTATCGATTCGTTTTCCTGTGGTTCCTATAATCCCAGACACTCCCATTGGCATTGCATACTTGAATTGTTTCTTGAAACACGTCAAAGCTTGGGAATTAAGTTTAATTCGATAGCTTCTAAAAACAACATAGGTGTACAAAAGGAAACGCAATATGGCAAAGGCTAGTAAACCATATATGACAAATTCGATTGATTTGAACAACAAGCCAAACAATAAGACCATTGTTCCACGAACAATCTCTGAAGCGATGGTAATTGTTGCAGCAATCTCTGCCTTGGTATCAATAATGAATAAAGATTCCAGTGGTGAAGCCACCAGCATCAGTAATATATAAACTCCACAATATGGGAGTAGATTTCCTAGATCCGGAGAATTAAAAAAGCCGGCAATTTCTGTCTGAAATATTGCAAGAGCCAGAAAATTCAATACCCCTAAAACCAGCAGGAATAAATAGGTGTTGAATATATAATATCTCTTATACTCCTCATGCTTAGGTAAAAAGTAAAACAGAGCCTGATTAAAACCAAATCTCAGAATTCTGAAGAAGAACATGTAGATCAGTAAGAATTGAGCATAAGTTCCATAATCTGATTTTGAAAAGATCCTTACCAATACGATGGGTATAAAAAGGATTATCAGATATGAGAATACCTTACCAGAAAAGAACCATGTTGCCTGTGAGGAGAGGCTTTTTCCTTTAGTCAAGTTTATTAAGCTTTAATCTTTTTTAGCATCACCCTATTCCATAATTCAGCAATAAGGAGTGTTAAGAACATAATCATTACGAAATCAATTGGTACTCTGAATCGGGTTCTTGCAAAAAGAATGATATATGGTAAAGCATAAGAAGCCAGCATTATGTAGAGAATTCCAATGTATTTATTCCTCTTAAAGAGAGGCAATAAAAGCATTCCCAGTATAAGCGGAACAACTGATACAATACTTACAATAGAGTATAGACCACCTGTAAACTTGTTTCTTGAATCAACTCCTGTCAAAGAAGGGGAGAAGAAGTTTATAGTATTGGTATATACATTGTCTTTTGTTTTAAATCGCATCTCCATTTCGGATTCGCCTTTATTAACGCCATAATTTCTAGGGAGAGAAATCTGTCCAGTTAATTGATAGTTCCTGATTCCCCATGGTAAGCAAACCAATACAAATAAGGAAGTACAAATAATTGCCTTTTTAAAGAATTGAAGATTGATTTTTCGGTTAACATAAAGGAAAATTATAAGAGTTGCTAGACCCATAGACCAGGTTTGAACCTTCACATGACCAAGAATAGCTAGAACAATCACAGAGTAATAAAAGAGGCTTGTTTTCTTTGTACTCAGGTATTTAATTGAGTAATATACATAGGCAACTAATAATGGTGTATAAATACCTTCAGTTAGCACTACACCTCCGAAATAAATATAAAAGGGATAGAATAGGTAGATGAATGTACCGAATAAACTAAAGTTTGTATTCATATGCATTTTTAGCAGTAAAAAAACCCAGATGGCTGATAGTACATATAATAATTCCTGAAAAAGTCTGATCCAGAGAAAACTATCACTAGAAAAATAGACAAATGGAACCAGAAAAATAGAATAAACCGGTTCAATATTAAATGAAAGGTTCTTTTCAACTCGTTCAGGATCAATACCAAATGTCCCATCTTTTACAATGCTTTCAGCTGCTGAATAATAATGAATAGTATCCTCCCAATAGTATTTTGAACTGTCCATGAATACATTTACAAAAAGAACTCTTGTTATAAAGGATAGGGCAATAATACTAATAAGGAAATAGTGTTTTTTTAGAAAACCCATTGAATGATATTTATTTAGAACAAATTATGAAACGTCGCCTAATATCTGTATTATATGATTCCACTCTATTTTTAATGTTTACATTCTGGTTAATCATCACGACCATCCAGATACCACATTCTTAGTAAGCCGTTTTCATCAACTTCAGCAGTTTTTGGTAACTTCCAGTTTGGATTATTTCTAATCCGGTCTTCATACTTATATGATGATTGAAGCAAGATCATATTAGTATCTTCATCTTTCATTAAATAAGTACCTTCATACATAGATATTTTACCAATATCTGTCATAACAGCATACATTGGTTTTGCTCTACCAGAGATAAGCCCGCTATTTGTTAGTTCTTTTGCAAGTTTAATTCCTTTAGCAACGGTAGTTCTATAGTGATGCATTCCTCTCATAGGTACTGAATGAAACAGATAATGAGCTTCAATACCAACCTCACGAATATTGTTGTATAAAGCTGCTAATGTTTCGATATCATCATTAATACCTTTTAGGAGGACATTTTGTGAGTACAATGTAGCTCCGACATCTCTGAATTTTTTATAAGAATCAACACATTCTGGAAACAAGTCTGCCGGGTGATTAATTTGAGTGGCTAGTTCAAATCTAACTTTATCGGAATGCTTTTTAAAAATCTCGATTACGTTATTATCTATTCTTGATGGATTGTGTAGTGGCAGGCGAGTAGCTATTCGAATGATTTTAATATTAGGCGCAAAGTTGATTAGTGCTTCAACTAAATAATTAAGCTTTTTAGGTACAACAAGAGGATCACCACCGGTTACTAACACTTCGTTGATCATGTCTTTAACTGATTCCGATCCGCAAAATTTAGCAATCTTAACTAACTCTTGCTCCGATAGAGTGAAGATCTCATAATTAGCACGTAGACAATATCTACAATGTGCTGCACATATCATCGTAGGCTCCAGAACTGCACTTTTATTATATAACCTTTCCACTCCGTGCTCCTGGCCTTCAAATGAGAGATCAGCTTCCCAATGTCGATTATTATCTTCTTTTGATTCTATACTTTCATTATCAAGTTTGGTGTATTGATAATAAATTGCTTTGTAGTCAGGAGAATTCTCCCCTTTCGTTTCTTTTAGCTCTATCAATTTGCCTTTAAGAAAAGGTGAAATTTTTTCTTTGAACTCACCATTTTGATATATACCAGCCATAATTAATTATTTATTTTTTAAAAATGATGCAGGATTTCCAACATAAACAGAATCGCTTTCTACGTTCTTAATAACAACAGCCCCATCTCCAATAATAGAATTGTTCCCAATTGTGACACAATATCTGATTGTTGCATTTGGTGCTAATAAAACATCACTGCCTATTACAACATCCCTCTCAATAATAACCCCGGCTGTTACCATTGTCCGTTTCCCTAAAATACAATTGTAACCTATTTGTACTAAATCATCGATTTTTACATCTTCATTAATAACTGTATTTTCAATTTTTCCACTCTCAATTGATGAGTTAGCACCTATCCAAACATTATTGCCTATAATGATTTTTCCCAAATGTGGGTAATGAACAGGTACTCCTAGTTTATCTATTTCAAAATCAAAGCCTTCACTCCCAATAGTTGAGTTGTGTTTAATGATACAATTCGATCCTATCTCAACCTGATTCGTTATTACAACATTATTTAGGATCTTGGTGTTATCTCCTATCTTAACATCTGGTCCTATAACAACATTTTCTCCTATTGATACGTTTCGGCCAATTTTCGCCTTTTCGTGAATTTTAGCTGATTCAGCTATTTCTATATCATCCCAGATAATAAAGAATTCGTTGATGGACTGAATAAAATCAAGTTTTGGAGTAGGTGTAATTATATATGAAAAACTCTTGAAATTATCCCCTAATTCTTCATTGGTTATGATCAGGATTTTGGAATCCGAACGAATTTTATTGTCATCAAGTTGATCTTTGCTATAGACACAGATAAAGGAATTATCTGCGCACTTCTCAATAGTTGAAGGTAAATTAATAATAATATCATCTCCAATTAATTTCTGATTAATCAATCCGGCAATTTCTGATGCATGAATAGATGGTGCTTTAAGTTTGTACATATTACTGAATTTTATAAGGTTTTATATAATCGTTTAGATTTTCCTTGTTGTTTAGGAAGTTCGCCAAAGTCTAATATATTAATCTCAGGTGATATGTTCAAATTCGCTTTACATTGGTTAAATATGTTTTGATGTAAATCCTTAATAGCTGCTTGGGTGATAGATTTATTTTGACGTTCCAAAATAAGTAAAATCCTATCAATAGGAGGATTTGAGTTAATATGAATTTCAAAATCACCACTTAGTTCATTCATATAAGAATGAAAAATATTACTTAAGGCATTAATGAATACATTAACACCTTTTACTACAAACATATCATCAGAGCGACCTACGATCTCAAATTTAAAACTATGATTCCCGCAACTACATTTGTCAGTTGAAAGCACCTTAATAACATCATTTGTTCGATAACGTATCAGTGGTTGTGCTTCTCTCATCATATTTGTCAATACCAATTCTCCAGCCTGACCTGGTAAAATAGGAATTGGTTCTAGTGTATTTGTATTTATTAATTCAGCAAATAAAATTTCACCTCCCATAAAATGTAGACCATCCTGTAAGTGACATTCTGCTCCGAACATACTTAGAACATCAGCCATACCGTAGTTTGCATTCATTGCTTTAATACCCCATTTCTTTTCAATGTCTTTTCTAAAATCATCATTCTGTAATCCTGATTCAGCACCAAATAAACCTAGTTTAAGGCCTAAGTCTATTGGTTTTAAGCGATATTCATTATGTAAAACTAACTCAATTTTAGCCAGATAAGAGGGTGTACAGTGAATAGAAGTGGGTTTTATTTTTAAAATGGTATCGATCAGGTTTTTTGTATTACCGACTCCAAATGGTATTACTGCAGCCCCTGTCTCTTCCAGGCTTTGATGATCTGTATATCCTCCCATCCACATATTGTAACTCAAACAATGGATAACAACATCATCCGCTGTTAGTCCTGAATTGACGAAACATTTTTTTCCAGCAGAAATGGTAGTATTTATATCTTTCTGAGATAAAGCAACAATTAATGGTGCATTAGTGGTTCCGGATGTCCTGTGGATTCTTTTTATATCCTTTATGGGCACACATAAGTTACTTCCATATGGCGGATGCATCTGTTGATCATCCAAAAGTTCAGTTTTCGTAGTAAATGGAAGCTTACTGAAACAATCAATAATTTCCTCCGGATCCATGTTATGCAGATTGATCTTGTTTTTATAAAAAGGACTGTTCTTCATAACGTAATCCAGTTGATTAACTAAATTATGTCTGCTGGATAATGGTAATTGTATAACTGAGGAGGTTTCCATTGCAATGAACATTGAAAATGTGCAATTAAATTTAATTGCTTTTACTAATTATATCAACACATTCATTAGGGGCTATGAATATCGTTTTACATTAAATCTGTGTCCGACCAATTTAACAACACTTTATCTGACTTGAGGAATTGTTCAGTTATGCCTTTTTCTATGGTATCTTGCATAATCAGATTTATCTTTTTCGGGGCTCTAAGAAATCCCTTCTGAGTCAATCTTTTAGTTATAAACTTATTGTCTAACTTTTGATATGCTATACCTGCAGTTCCGCTTTTATTAGCGATATCTTTAATACTATTTAGTATGTAATCTAATAGACTTTTATCCTCATTAATCAACTCTATGTCTACAATGTTTGTGAAATTAATTCCGAGTACTTCCTTTTCCCTTAAAACATAATAGGCAATGACCTTTTCATTTGTATCAAGAACAATATATTTCTGGTATTTTACAAAAGGTATCTCATCGTAGCGCCACTTTAAGTAAGCATTGCTTTTGTTTAAGTATATATTATGACTGTTTTCTTTTCTATCGAAATAATCATCCAATGTGTTAGAAAGATTTTCAACTTTTTGGGTAGTAAACTGGTTATTGGATAATGAAGTCCTTAAAAATACTTTATAAAAGAGCTCAGGGAAAGCCCCTAGAACCTTAGCTATTGTCTTTGATGAAATAAAATCTCCAATTAGGACGCTGAATTTAAGAGGGAAAATATATACCGGGATTTTCTTAGCTATAACATAACCACCTTTCAATTCTGCCGGCAGCACCTCTTTTCTAATAGTATAACCAATTAGGAAATCCAGAGCCGTATTCTGAATAGCATACCCCTGTAACTGGCTAAAAATTCCCATGCGCCTGTAATTAGGATCAATCATTGCATCAACAGGTAATCCGGCTTTATACGTTTTACCGTTTATAGTATATTCCTGAGGAATGAATGCATAATATCCAATTACATGGTTTTGGTCATTCAGTACAATAAACTTTTCTGCTTCACCATAATAGTTATGCATGTATTCCCAATCCCAATAACGAACTTCATCTTTCTCGGGATCCTCATTGAAATAGACATTTTTCCTAAGTTCAAGAATTTCTTCACGTTTCTCGGAAGAGGTTGTTTTTTTAATTGTCCAACTCATTTATTCAATTGTTAAGTTTGATTTGCAATAAAAACAACACCTATAATAATTAATACAACACCAAACCAATTATAAAGACTTATCTGTTCGTAGAAAAAATATTTACCAGCAATCATTGAAAAAATAAATGAAACACTACTAATTGGTATGATCACACTTATTTTATAATTTGACAACAGATAGAACCAAATACCTGTTGCAACCATAAATGCAACAAAGCCTAGAATTATATGCCATGACCATAATATTCTCAGACATTCTGAAAAACATTCATCTCTTTTACATAAAATCCACCTACATTATTTAAACCGATCTTCCATAATACCTGTCCGATAGAAGTTATAACTGAAAACAGAAAAGTGAAAATTATTGCTCTTATCATAATAGACAACTTTCTTAGAAAACTTCAACAATTCAGCACATTTTACAAATGCAAATCATTGTTGAAATCAATAATTGATGTATAACTAAATTCTTATGGTCGTTTTTATATTTTTTTGATTACTCAGGCTATTACTCTGAAAACCATATGCTTTTATGGTGCTGATCTATCAATCAATACATTCAAACCTATATCAATTAGTTGATGAGTCAGGAATGAACCGCTTCCATATTTCAGCAATGAGCAGGGTTAAAAACATTATCATTATAAAATCTATAGGCACTCTAAATCGGGTTCTTGCAAAAAGAATGATATAGGGTAAAGCATAAGATGCGAGTATCAAATAGAGAAATCCAATGCTTTTATTCCTCCTGAACAACGGTAATATCAGCATCCCTAGAATTAATGGTATTACTGAAACAATACTTATTAAAGAATATAAGTTACCAGTGAATTTATTTGTAGAATCTACTCCAGTTAGAGAAGGGGAGAAGAAGTTTGCTGTATTAACCAATAAATTATCCCTGGTTTTGAACCTATGTTTTAACTCAGATTCTTCTGTATCAAAGCCTGAGTTTCTCGGTAATGCTATAGTACCTCTATTTTGATAATTCCTGATTCCGTAAGGTGTACAAATTGCAATAAATATAACAAGAGTAATAAATCCTCTTTTAAGAAGCGTCCAGTTTAAAAAACGTTGATTATAGAAAAAAACAATCATAGAAACAAGACAAAGAGACCAGGTTTGGACCTTTATATGTCCTAATAAGGCGAGAAGGACTATTGATATATAAAACTTTTTTATTTCACCTCTCTTATAGTAAACCAAAGTATAATATATGTATGCAATCAATAATGGTGTATAAATCCCTTCAGTAAGTATAAGCCCCCCGAAATAAATATAAAATGGATAAAATAAGAATAAGAATGATCCAATCAGAGCATATGTTTTCGAAACATGCATTAATAGCATTTTATATATTAGAAATGCAGAAAGCACATAGATTAATTGCTGAACTAATCTGATAATAAGAAAATTCCCTTTACTCAATAATACAAATGGAGCTAGAAACAATGGGTAAACTGGACCAGCATCATATGGTACTTCTTTATCGGTAAATTCTGGATTGTTTCCAAATCCATTACCTTCTAAAACACTTTCAGCAGCAGTATAATAATGTATCGTATCTTCCCAATAATACTTATCGTTTTCCATTAAGAATGTAATAAAAACAATTCTTGCTAACAATGAAACCGATATTAAGAAAATCAGGAGTTTATATTCTTGAATAAATTTTATCATGGCTTTTGTCACAATTAATTAAAATGCATCAAAGTCAAGACTGTTGAATTTTAATGAATCTGGTGAGATAGTGATATTTCCATCAGTTAAGTCTTTAAAGATCAGGTTTAATGGAGATGGTTTCATTTTATCAGGTAATCTTATAGTTGGAGTATTCTCCCAGTCTATATTTGAATCAATCCCCAACCATAATTTAGGGTAAGTTCGTTTAATAAATGACTCTTGCTTTAGATGTACACCATTTAATTCCTGACTTTGGAAATCCGCAATGAGCACTTTTAAAAACGGCTTACCACCAGTTGATAAAATATATGTTTTACCATCTTTAGCTATAGAATTATATTTATGTCTTGGGTTGGAAAGTCTCCATTGTAATGATTCCGTACCCCAACTACTTTGATACCTATAATCACTCACCTTTTTTTTAAACCGATAGCAACTAAACCCAGCCCTTACATCTAATGGTTGAATTAGATCGAAACCTAATTTTCTTAAAAACCCGGGTGTACTATTACTATTTGCAACTCCAATAATGAACTTATATCCGAGTTCTTTAGCGTAAAGATAAGTTTCATTTGCTAATCTTGTAAATAATCCTTGCCCTTGATGTTTAGGATGTGTTGAGGTATTTAATGATAATAATCCTTTTATCTCAACCCCTTCCATTTTCGCGAGCATAGGAATAGTTGCATAATGTGCTGAAAGTTGGTCTTCATGATAAGCGTTAAAGCCTACAGCAGATCCTATGGGGTTTTTTATATACTCCCATTCTACGAATTCTTGTGTTAAATGATTTAGTTTCGGGTATACTTCACTAAAAAGGCCGATATATTCTCTAATCTCTTTCTCGTCCAAATTCAGTTTATCAATTTTATACATATTAAATTAAAGTTATAGTAAGTAAGAAATAGTTGAATGATATATACAGAAGTTGGTCTATCCATAAGCCTAGTTTGAGTTTAATAATTATAGTACTCACGAATTGAAACATATTCACTATTACTTAACAACTTTTGCAGTTTTATTTTTGTGTTTTTAATATTATAACGTAGTATAAAATTGTTAAAAAAGCCAGTTGAACTAATCGGCTTCTCAGGATCTAATTCCCAAGGATGAATATAAAATATACCAGGTTTTTTGGCAGTGTTATTAATGCGTTTTAAGCCTTGGTTAAGGACATAATAAGGTAAAGCTCTAAAATAGAAACCCCCAAAGAATGGCACTCTTCTGCCGATAATCTCTAGTACAGTGGCTGGGATTTCATGTAACACTAGATTGTCAATAATAACATCATGTTGAAACCGTTTTGCTGTGTTATTTCCATAAATATGTGTTTTAAATGGGTAAACACTAGAATCATAGATGAATCCATTTTCAATAATTGTCTCCCACATCCATTTTAAATTGATATCTATTGACCAGTAAGGAGCTCTAAAACCTAATACCGGAGTTTGAATAATGTTTTCTATTATGTCTTTCGATTTTCTTAAGTCTTCATAAAAGGATTCTTTAGTTCTTTTATACGCAAACTTGTGTTGATAGCCATGGGAGGCAATTTCATGACCACAGTTTTGTATTTCTTTAATTAATTCTGGATATTTTTCTGCTATTTCCCCGAGAACGAAGAATGTTGCCGTACTCATGGAGTCTTTTAAAAGAGATAATAATATTTCAGTTGATTGAATAATTCGATCTTCTGGGTTTTTAAGAATATTATCTTCATCTGATAGAAAATTACCATGATACCAATCTTCGAAATCTACGGTAAAAATATTCTTCATGTATTGTACTGTTTATTTTAGGTTTTTAAGGGCCTCTTCTCGTATCAAATCTTCAATTTTTTTGTGTAGTTTTCTATTTGTGATGTAATTTTTAAAGCCTAGTGTGTAGATTACAATAAAGGCAATAATCATGATCAAATCTGATGTTCTTTCTAATTGGAAAGTTACCAGTAAGAAGTTAAATGTGTTTGGGGTAATGGCTACAACAAGAAATCCAATCCACAATAGAGTCCAGGTAATATATTCATAGATACTAAATAACTTGTTTTTAAAGTAAACAAAAGACATATAAGCGGCAATAATGCCAATAATAACACCTATTATTCTTAATTCTATCATAAAAATATCCTCCAAATAATAATTTTAGTTAAAAGTTTAATTCCATCAAGAGCATTCATTCCTTTATATTCATCAAGGAATATGGTTTCTATAAATAATTCTTTGTATTTGAGGTTTTTAAGGCCCAATCTAACAGTTATCTCTGCATCTGCAAAATAGTGGGATGAGCCAGTAGAGACCCATTTGATTTTTGGATAGATTTCTGCTTTGAAGACCCTGAAACCAGATTGAATATCTTCTATATCAATATTATAAAGAAATTTGGTTGTGAATCGAAGTAGCTTTGTCCCAACCATTCTTACGAATGGCATTTTTTGTCCTCCTTTGCGGGAACCAATCACCATATCAATATCTTCATTACCCAGAACTTCATAAAAGCGAGGTAAGTCTTCTGGTTTATGCTGTCCATCACTATCCATGAATGCAATGATGTCAGTACCCAACCTGATTGCGGCTTCGCAACCTGTTTTTAATGAGCCTGATTTCCCCAGATTCGATTTATGCTTTAAGGTAATTGCACCAGCTTCATTCGCTTTTTCAAAAGTCTTATCGGTAGAGTTATTATCGATTACAATAACTCTGTCAGCGTACTTTTTTCCCCTCTGCACGATGTCGGCAATGTACCTTTCTTCATTATAAGCAGGTAAAATAAGAGTTTTTATCATAGGGGATTATCTTGTTGATTTACGAATTTATCCTTTGCAACTGATCCAGATTATCGATAGTAAACCATTTCTCAGGTTTGATATCTGAGCAGTAAAGAAGCTTTCTTTCAATTAATGTTTTCCACAGCACATAGAAGTCGTCAGTATAACCAACAATTTCATTCACTTTTGCAGGATTTAGAATTTGAATCCCGCTACAATATAAATCTGATTCAGTATTTCTGTCGAGTTTTTGAATCACATGTCCATCCTTAAAAATATAATCCCCCGCAAGACTTTCAACTGGTTCTACCGGAACAATCATACAAGGTGGAGCCCCTTTATCAAAGTAATCCTTCGATAGAATGTCAAAATCAATATCTGTAACATTGTCGCAGGTTAGAACATAAACCGGTTCATCCAGGTTTTTAATCAATGTATTAAACACCCACCATGCATTACCTTTACCTTCTGTGTTGAATACAGATGCAACATCCTGCTCGATAACGTGTTGGGAAAGCATTGCGCCTTTATACCCAACAGTTATATGTACATTTTTGATAGCTTTATTCAGCTTCTTAATTCCATTGGCAATTAAGGTGGATCCATTATGCGGAGCCATTGCCTTTGGAACCATATCGGTAAGAGGTTTCATACGAACACCTCTACCGGCAGCCATAATTAATGCATGATTAATCATTTCCATTATAATTCTTCGATTGGTGGATTTTCAATAATATTTATAATCTCTTCTTCCGTTAATACATTCGTATTTGCTGAAGATAGAGGCTCTTTAACTGGTTTTTCAACCTTGACATTGATATCGATTAGATAATGTGGAGTGCCATCAATATCAATTTCTTCAGTAAAAGGCAGTTCTGGTTCTCCAATCAAAAACTCATCAAGTCTTTCTCCAGGACGACCTTCAATTCTCTTGTATTTTCCGCCTTTGTGCTTAGTCCAAACATTGAGGATATCTTCCATTTTAGCAGATTTCATTTTTAAGGCTAATGTTTTGCCATGTATTTGATTTCTTTTCTCTAAAGCTGTAAGTACTAACTTTACGGCCTCATCAGCAGTGAAGAAGAATCTTCTCATTTCAGGTCCTGTTGTACCAATTATTCCGGTTTCTTCATGCATCTTCTTCCAAATAGGGAGGACAGACCCAGTTGACCATGTTACATTACCATATCTAACACTAGCAAAATTCGTTTTTGTTTTCATGTCGAGCGCACAAAACATCTTTTCCATCATTGCTTTGCTTAAACCATACATATTTCTGATTGGAGGGGATGCTTTATCAGTAGAGATACCCAATACAAATCCTACTCCTTCAGAAATTGCAGCCCTGGCTACATTTTGAGACCCGAGAATATTAATATCAATACAATCCATTGGGTTTTTCTCTGCTAGATCAACAAATTTGGTTGCGGCAGCATGAATTACAATATCCGGAGCAAAATCTGCAAATACAGTTCTAACTTCTTGCAGGTCACAAACATCCATGACTCTTGTTTCACATTGAGTAAACTCAGCAGCTAAATGGTTTTCTTGTTCACTTTTACCTGTTATTAGAACCTGATATTGCTTTTTGAGTTCAAGGGCTAATCTTTTACCTAAAAAACCAGCTCCACCTGTGATCAATAATTTCTTCATGCATAAGTGTTTAATAGTGTTATATATTTGTTTTAGCTTTTTAATGACTATTCTTATGATCTTAATTTCAATAGTTTAGCAAAACTTAGTTCATAACCACTAACTTTTCGAATCAGGAATATGGCTAAGATTCCATAGCAGAATGAAGGGATCATATCAATTGCATGTGTAATAATTGCAAAGGATAAGGCCTTTTCAATACTGGATGGTAAAAGGATAAGTATGACAGACATTACAATGCTATGATAGATTCCAATATTACCCGGCGATGAGGGTAAGACATACCAAATGCAGCAGATGAAATAATGAAAAAGTAGGCATAATATGGTAGGTCTAGTGATAACATCTGTGCAACCGAGATATAATAGATCAAGATCGCAAACCATATTACATAAGACATAAGCACTCTATGAGGGGGTCTTCTTAGTTGTTTCCCGAAATCAAATGCATTAATTAAGTGCATGAAAATCTGCTCTATTATATCCTTTTTAAAAGGAAATATCCGAACTA
>CAYUGX010000108.1:0-13934 GCA_964444375.1 uncultured Porphyromonadaceae bacterium
TTTTCGCTGCATGATCTACACCGAGTTCTACTGCTGGTCCGTGATCCATAGTTTTAATAGTTTAGGGATTGATAATTGTATAATATTCTATTGTTTGTGAATTAACAGGCGCTAAATATATCTTTTTGAAGTGTGTTAAACAATGATAGACGATAGGAATTAAAACCATCTGTTTGATTCAATTTGTATTTTTGTTTCATGAACAAACCACTCCTTGAAATTTGTGTTGAGAATTTAGTTTCAGCCCTTGCTGCTCAAGAAGGAGGAGCCGACCGGATTGAGCTTTGCGAGCAACTATCGGTTGGTGGTATTACTCCGCGGTACGAGCTCATCCGGCAGGTTAAAAAAGAAGTAGACATTCCGGTCCATGTGCTGATCAGGCCCCGAGCCGGCCATTTCTGTTATACCCAAGATGAACTAAATCACATGCGACGTGACATTCAATTCTGTGAATCAGCAGGCATTGAGGGTATAGTGGTAGGTGTTCTCCTACCGGATGGCAGGATTGATGAATCAAGCATGTTTACTCTGTTGGATGAATGTGGATCCATGAAAACAACCTTTCATCGAGCTTTTGATGAGGTAAATGATCCCTTTGAGGCCTTTCAACAAATCAGTTTACTGAATATCGATCGTATCTTGACTTCAGGACTGGCTAGGACGGCTATTTTAGGTGCGGATCTGATTAGAGAACTGATTCAAATGAGTGTTGACCAGGTAATCATACTCCCAGGGGCCGGATTACAAATTGATAATATAACTAATTTTGCCAACCGGGTTCAGGCAAAAGAGTACCATGGCTCATTTAGTACAAGAGTCGGTAATTCATTTTTGACTGAAGCTGGAACAGTTCGCGAAGTCGTGAAACAACTTGAATCTATTTCATAATGAAGAAGACAATTATACTTGTATCGATCATCCTGGCTTCCTTACAGGGCTGTCAAATGCTTGAGAATTATGAGGTGCTCACCCAGGTTAAGACTTATGAAAGCCTGATGAAGGGTGATTACAAAGGAGTGATGCCCTATCAAACCGTGACCCAATTTGGTGATTTTGGCATTGGATCGTTCAGCGACCTGAATGGTGAAATGGTGATGCTAGATGGTATTGTATACCGAGCAACTGCCTCTGGAGATATTGAAGAGGCACATGTAAAGGAATTGGCCTCAGTTGCCACTGTTTGTCATTTTAGAGCCGATGAGCAAATCAAGCTTTCAGGTGGATTCAATCTTCAAGAACTAAATGATACAATTCAAAAAAGCCTGGCCCATCCCGAATCGTTTTATGCGATTAAAGTTGAAGCAACATTTGGCAAATTAACCACGAGGAGTATTGCTGCACAAGCTAAACCATACAGACCGCTTACTGAGGTGTTGCAAAATGAGGTCATCATGCAATCATCAAACATCCAAGGATCTTTTGTTGGATTTAAAGCCCCAGAAGAAGTGCAGGGGGCGGTATGGGATGGATTTCACTTCCATTTTATATCAACAAATCATTTGTTGGGAGGGCATGTAAAAGATTGCTGGGTTGATGATGTCGTGATCAGTATTCAAGAGTTGAAACAATTAAACCTGATTTTGAAATGAGTATGAAGGCTAAGCACCCATTCAAAATACTATGCGGATTGATAGTTATTGGCATGTTGGTTTTTGCTTGCCAGACCCGACAGAATCAGTTTGAATCAGAAGCATGGGTTAGTCAACCCCAAAAGGAGTGGCCTAACCTGGCCTTAACCAGTGAAGTGACTTTCAGTGATAAAACCTACACTGATTTTGCCAGCGGTTTTCTGGTGGATACCGGTATAGATACCCTCGCAGTAACTGTGAAACATGTTTTTATGGCATTTGCCGCACAAGGACTTATGACAGTAGACTTCCAGGGCAAGCTGCAGTCATGGTTCATGTACCCAAAGAATCAGAGAGATGTGAGAATTGAATTGGGGGAGTTAATCAATCGCAATCCTAGAGAAATGGCTGCGATGCCCAATTTGACCAACAATTCTGATTGGTTGGTTTTTAGAATCAGAGTCAAAAATCCAGACATTAAACCGTTCAAAATTGGAGACGGATCTGTTCGTTCCGGTGAAGTATTGTATACACTGGGTTGGACCCAAAAAGACACATCTGGTCTGCCTAGACTAATCAAAGACAAGGTGGTTAGCGTGGTGGGTAATCAAATATTTATGGAGTCAATAACTGAAGTACAGGACAAAGCTGGATTGAGCGGTGCACCGGTGTTTAATGCTGCGGGTCACCTGGTCGGAATATCCTCTGGAGGTGAAGGTCTCATGGGAAGATCATGCTCTGTATTCTACTTAATGGAAGTCTTGAATAATAAAGGTTTACTGCCAATTGAATAGCCATGTCAGAGGCTTTAAAAATGGAGAATTAATCAATGACATCAAGAAGAAAATTTATCAAACATAGCCTGGTAGGCGCTGGTGTTGCAGCTGCCATCCCGACCATTCTACCTTCGTGTGTAAAGTGGAAAGGCGCCAATGATCGATTGTATGTGGGACATGTGGGTGTGGGTTCAAGAGGTACGGCTGAATTGAAGCATTACTTCCAGCCGCATGATATCTTCAGAAATGTCGCTGTTTGCGATGTTTTTAAATCACGACGTGAGGCTGCTTCACAACTAATCAAAGCTGACTATTCATCCAAAGGGATTGACAATCCAAGCTGTGAAGACTATCTTGATTACCGCGAATTGCTTGATCGCAAAGATATTGATGTAGTGGCTATCACAACATCAGATCACTGGCATTTGCCAATAGCCATACATGCCGCTCAGGCCGGTAAGCATGTTCATGTAAATAAACCGCTCGGACTGAGCTATGACTACATGCAGCGGCTAAAAATGGAATTAGACAGCAAAAAGTTAAATTTTAATTATGGAACTCAGCAGCGATCATATGCATTTATCCAAAAGGCAGTTGAGCATATACAATCTGGTGATTTGGGTGAAATAAAAGAGGTACTTGTATGGGCTCCTGGTGGAGGCCTAGACCGGCATATTGCTTACTTCAAACCCCAAGAGGTACCAGCTGATTTGGACTACAATCGCTGGCTTGGACCAGCTCCTGAGGCACCATACACAGCCGACCGAGTGCACCGAGACGGATCATTTTTCATCAATGATTATTCCATTGGTTTCCTGGGTGGTTGGGGAGCCCATCCCCTGGATGTGCTGGTTATGGCAATGAAAGAGAAAATGCGGGGAGATATCCTGGTATCAGGAAAGGGGGAGATTCGCTGGCCAGCTGAGTCAATGTATAATAACGTAAATGTTTGGGACACCCATTTGAAATTTAATAGCGGGTTTCAAGTTCATTTTCTCAGCCAGGATTTGGCTAAGCCCTTGGCAATGAATTGGCAATCAGCCTATCGTCAGAATGGGACCTTATTTATTGGTACCAAAGGCTGGATCAGTCTCAGTCGAACTTATGCTGAATCCGACATACCTGAGATAAACAAGAGCATTAACGCATTTCCAAAGAAAGAATGGGGATTGGATGGTGACCGTGGTCTGCATGTGGTTAATTTTGCCAAACTCATACAAGGCGAATTAGATCACTACATGGAGGTTGATGATGCCATTCTCTCTGATCTGATTAGTCATCTGGCAAATATTTCTGTACGTCTCAAGCGGTCGGTCAAATGGGATGGACCCAGTCAAACAATTAGCACTGATCAGCAAGCGAATGAGTTGTTAAATCGAAATCACCGGACCGAGTTTGCCATTTCTTGACGGATATAAGCAGCTTCTTTGCGAATGATCCAGGTCTGATCTTGTTCAGCTTCAACCAGTATTTTTTGAGGTTCTGTCAGGCCAATTCTGTATAAAATACACAGGGCATTCCACCTGGCAATTGAATCGGCCGAAAGATCGAAAAATAGGTTTTGCAAACTGGGAATCGCCACAGGGCCTAACTTGACCAAGGCGTTGCTTGCAACGGTATCTGATTCCCAGTTTTGTCCGCCCAATTCTGCAATTAATAGCGCCATATCAGCTTGGTTTTGTTTAACTATTTCCGTCAGGCACAAACGTCGAATCTGATCGGTGCTTTCTTGGTACAGTTGATGAAGGGCCTGAAGAAAACCGTCTTTATCATTTTCCTTTAGCGACAGTACTGCTTTAAACCGATTCCATCCATCAATCATTTCGATGTAGCCATTTGGGCAGGTTATAGTATCACTGGATTGGGGTAGAATTCCTGATCGGGCTAATTTAGGATAGGTAGTTAGACTGAAGAGCATTGCGACAGCTCTCGGGTCTATACGGTATTCAGTATGACCTTCATAAAAACCATAACGCATGATGTAATAGGGTGCCAGCTCGCTGAAGAAAACCTCATCGAAATTGTTTTCTAGATTGGATGATGACGCTTCAAGTGAATTTAATCGTATGCGGTATGAACCCGTTAAACTATCATTGAAGAGAGAGGTTTGCCATCCACGTCCACCTTCAAATTCTAGTCCTATTTTATGACCATTATAGAAGATTTTGGTAATGTGGTCCTTTCTCCATGACGTTGTTAAATTCGAGTATGACCAAATCAAATTCCAGACATGAAAAAGAGGCCTGGCTAAATCCCAATGGGTTAAGTCCATTTCTTTGACTAATCGATTATCGGCAGAAAGCAGTGAAATGATGTTTTCACGGTGACACAGAAAACCTGCCCACGAAGCATTACCTGGCCAGCCATCTACTGTAATTTGAGCAATGGATTTTCCGCTAATGCTGGTTACGGAATGCAGCTCGGATTCTTGATGTAAACCGTTTGAATAAATAGCCGGAATCTCAGAAACTGGTACCTTCAATTGATTTCCTTTTCCTCGATGTCCACGGATAACATCACGTCTGTCTCCATTTTCTTGAGTCACATCAAAGAAGCAATAGTTACCTTCATTTGACTGGGCCAGTAAAAACTCCCGGCCTTCTGCATTCTGAAATGGGGAGGGCATATCCGGCAGGTGAGAATAAAAATGAGGAAACAATTGAAGGGTATCGGTATGTATGAGTGGCAAGGAAGGGTCATATGAACTTTTGCAGCTGACATTCATCAAAAATAGACCGGTGATAAGAAAGATTTTAACTATATTCATATCATCCTGTTTATCCAATAAGATACATCAATTTGAGAAAAGTTCCCTAATCAATGGAATATTCAGATAAACTAACAGTAGCACTCGTACAGATGGCCCCCGTTTGGTTGAAACGTGATCAGACAATCGCCAAGATGCTCGAATTTGTAAATGATGCCGCTAATCAATCCGTCGACCTCGTAACATTTGGAGAAGCATTACTACCCGGTTATCCATTTTGGATTAACTTGACCGATGGTGCGCGATTCAATTCTCAGATGCAAAAAGAAATGCATGCCTGGTATATGGATCAGGCCGTTCAAATTGAGGCGGGGCATTTAGACGCCTTGTGCAAGGCTGCGAAGATGCATCAGATGGCCATTGTGACCGGAACCATTGAAAGGCCAGTTGATCGTGGTGGACACAGTCTATATTGCTCTTTGGTTTACATTGACCAACAAGGTCAAATCAAGAATGTGCATCGAAAATTACAGCCCACCTATGAAGAAAGGTTGAGTTGGTCGCCAGGTGATGGACATGGTCTCAGGGTGAATAAACTGGGAGCCTTTACAGTTGGAGGGTTGAATTGTTGGGAGAACTGGATGCCCCTGTCCCGGGCTGCACTCTATGCACAAGGTGAAGATCTGCATGTCGCCATTTGGCCCGGAAACAGAAACAATACTGAAGATACTACACCATTTTTAGCCAAGGAAGGACGTTCGTATGTTATAGGTGTTTCAGGTTTAATGAGAAGGTCAGATATTCCTGAGGATGTTCCTCATTCAGCCCTTATCAAAGAAAATGCTAATGAAATACTGGCAAATGGAGGCAGTTGTTTAGTGGGTCCGGATGGTCAGTGGATCATTGAACCCATTGTTGGAGAAGAACGGATGGTGGTGGCTGAAGTTGATCACCAAAACGTTCGGCAAGAACGACACAACTTTGATCTGGCTGGGCATTATTCGAGACCCGATGTGACCAGGCTTGAAGTGAACCGCACTCGGTTAGCCATCGCAAATTTCAATGATAAGAAAGATAAAGACTAAATATGAAAGCAAAATCATCAAAGCAGTTTTCAGGGATAATACTTTTATCAATTATTCTGGTCATTGCCTGGGTAGTGCTGATGGTTATGACGAACCGAGATATTGGTGCCGATTGGGATAGTCTTGACTTCATACTCTGGATTCGTGATCCGGGTATCATCGCCATGTTGAGTTACCTCAATGCATCATTGATCACCATTATTACAGTCATTTTGTTTGGTGGTTTATACAGCTATTTCAGAAGAAGGATTAATGCTTTGTTATTGTGGGCAGGAATCTTATTTGTTCCCATTTATGGAGCCCTGAATCTAGTTGTGTATAGTACTCAGGTATTGTTTCTTCCGCAACTTGTACAAGCCAAGGCAGAGCAGCTGACCAACCCCAATATCACCGACCAATTGGCTCAATGGGTGCAGATGTATCCGGGTTCAATTATGGGCTACCTGAATGCCCTGGCGTATGCTATTCTGGGGATTGCTTCTCTGGCCTATGGTATTGCCTTCTTGAAATCAAGGGCATCAGCTAAGATGTGTGGTGTTTTTTTAATCGCAAATGCCTTCTCTTGTTGGATTGGGCTGGTGGGTGTAGCTGCCAACAATCCGGGCCTAAGCTATGGAACTGTTTTGGGCGGTTTATTCTACCTCATCGCGTTGGTTTTTATGTATTCTTATTTCGTGACAAGAGGCCGTTCAAAGCACGATTTACCCAAGGATTAGCTTATTCGAATATTTCACTTCGATGGATGCCTTTGATGGTTTTACGCCGGATCCATAAGAACAATCCCACATGGATAATGGCAATAATTCCCCAGATAAATAAAGCACTTAAAATTTGCACAGCAAACTCATATTGAGCAGGTTTGCCAAAATAGAACCAGGCCAGTGAGACGATGGTCCAGATGATCATGGAGCCGATATTCCACCTCAGACCAATATCAAAATAAGCATTCTTTTGACCGTCTGATTTACCCAGAAAAAAAGCAGTGAAAAAGATGATAATACCATATACGATCGAGCTGATCCCCGCTGCGATTGGATTGGAATTTGTAAGAAAATGACTCAAACACATTCTGAAAACAAGTGTATAGATGGCCATTGCTAATAGAAACAGACTGAATTGTTTTGAGAATACTTTCATGGCTATGACATTAATTTTTGAATATTCGATTTAAAAAAGAGCTTGATGTTACGCTCAATGAAACGCTTAAGCAATTCAAGCCCCAAAGGAGATAAATAGTAATTCTTGCGTTCTGGTCCTCCGTGACCTGGCCCGGTTTCAAATGCGACCATGTTGAGATGTTGATGTTTACGAAGGGCACGGTACAGACTCTGTTCTTCGGCCTGAATGGTGCCTTCTGAAAATTCTTCAACAAAGGATTTAATTTCGGCGACACATTTCTTTCCATCGCGGAGGGCAAGAAAGATCCAGAGGGTCAATTGCCCTTTCTTGTAGGTCTCTTCCCAGGCGAGGAGCAAATCTTCGGTAAGGTCTTTCTTTTTCGTCATGGTTTTATTCAACAAGTATTAAACAAGATGTATAGAACAAATGTAATAATACTTTATCGACATTTCCAAACAATTGGTCGAGAAAATTTGTTCACTTGTCGTTATAGCGTAACTTAAATCGTTCCCAGGCGTCATATTAGCATCAAACAACGAACGAATTCTAAACACAATGAAAAAACAGGTATGGCTTAAATTAGCAGTGATCGTTATTGCTGCAATCAGCTTGCAATCCTATAGTGGAACAGCTCAATCGGTTACGGGCGATTGGTATGGCATGGCAGAGATTCAGGGTATGTATCTCAGATTAAATCTTCACTTTACAGAAATTGACGGAAAGCTGAGTGGAACATTCGACAGTCCAGACCAAAATGCAGCCGGCATCCCATTGAGCAGGACATCATGTATAGACGGTAACGTGAAATTCGCATTTGATCCAGCTGGCTTGACTTATGAAGGGTTTGTCGACCCCGGTTTCAAACAGATCCGAGGCCGAATGAAGCAGGGTGGACTGGATTTAGAGTTGAATTTTTACCGTGAAGCACTGGAAATGCCTGAGAATAGCCTCCCGGTCATCATGGAAAAATACGATAAGGAGGAAGTATATATAACCATGCGAGACGGCATACGATTATTCACCTCAATCTATACCCCAAAGGTATTGAATGAGGATGCACCCATACTGATGAGTCGAACTCCATACAATAGTGAAGGTGGAGGCGAAGAAGCATATAATCCCTTTTTAGGGATTTACCATCGCTTTATAAAGGAGAATTACATTTTCGTCTTCCAGGATGTTCGAGGTCGATACATGAGCGAAGGGAATTATGAGCACGTCAGGCCTTTTAATCCTGACAAGAAAGGGGATGAGTTTGATGAGGGATCAGACACCTATGACACGGTTGATTGGTTAATCAAGAACGTCAAAGGCAACAATGGCAATGTGGGCGTTTTTGGTATTTCATACCCGGGATTTTACTCTACCCTGGCAGCACTCGCCTATCATCCGGCTATCAAAGCAGTATCACCACAGGCACCCGTAACGAACTGGTGGATAGGTGATGACTGGCACCACAATGGTGCGTTCATGTTATTAGATGGATTTTCATTCTATTCCTTTTTCGGGGAGGACCATCCTGAGCCTAGCCGAAGAAATACAGCACCTCCATTTAGCTGGGGGACACAGGATAATTATGAATTCTTTTTGGAGAATGGAACTGTTAAAAGCTTGGCTGAGAAGTATTTTCCTAGTCCCGATAGTTACCTGGCAGTGCTCCGCAATAATCCCGACTATAATGACTACTGGAAGTCAACTGATCCACGTCCTCATTTGAAGAACCTGACCACAGCTGTTATGACTGTCGGTGGTTGGTTTGATGCTGAAGATTGCTGGGGAGCTCAGAAAACCTACGAAGCCATTGAAGATCAAAATGAAGGTCTCGATAATATAGTTGTGATGGGACCCTGGTCTCATGGACAGTGGGCAGGTACAGATGGTGAAAACATGGGCAACATGTATTGGGGCCTGAATGCCAACGATCGCTTTCACGAGCATGAAGTGGCCTTTTTCAATTATTATCTAAAAGATGAGGGTGCTGAGGACTTTCCAGAAGCCCTCATATTTGTAACCGGAGTCAATGAATGGCAAGAATTTGAATACTGGCCGCCTAAAAAGGCTATTGATCAGGTATTTTATTTCGAAGGGAATGAATCATTGTCTATAAATAAACCTGATGACCAGGTCTCTTTTGATGAATATATCTCAGATCCAGACAATCCAGTCCCGTACACCGAAGATGTACACCTCAGGCGAACTACGGCGTATATGACGGATGATCAACGTTTCGCTTCACGCAGACCTGATGTTTTGGTCTATCAAACCGAGGCTCTTGAACAGGATGTGACCGTCACCGGAGAACTTATTGCGGATTTATATGTCAGCACAACCGGTACTGATGCAGACTTTGTGGTGAAACTGATCGACGTGTTTCCGAATAATGCTCAACCCCTGCCGGATCAAGACATTGATATGCCACTGGCTGGATACCAGATGTTGGTCAGAGGTGAGGTTTTTAGAGGCCGCTATCGGAATAGCTTTGAAAACCCTGAGCCATTCATTCCTGGAGAGATCACCCAGGTGAAATATGAACTTCCCGGGGTGGCACATACTTTCAAAAAAGGTCACCGGATCATGGTTCAGGTTCAATCAACCTGGTTCCCATTGGTTGATCGAAATCCGCAGCAGTATGTTGACATCTATAATTGCGATGAGTCAGATTTCAAAAAGGCTACCCATCGCATATACAAAGATGCTACGCATCCATCATCGATCAGGATGAAGGTGCTCGAAAACTAGCGGGTTGTGTAGTAATGGCTGGGGATTACCCGAATTTCTTTTCAATCCGATCAGTGACCAGTTTTGAACCGATAACAGACATAGATAATCCAGTACCGGGAAGGGTAGAGGAACCCACGTAGAAAACGTTTTTATACTGTTTATCGTAATTGGGTGGACGATTCCACCCAATTTGTTTGAGTCCGTGAGCAAGACTCATTCCACTACCCTGGTACAAATTGAAGTTTTTCTCCCAATCATTAGGATCCATCACGATCTGCTCTTGAATTATTGAATTGAGTTCAATGCCCAATCTGATTGAAAGATCTGCAATGATGCTGTTCACTATTTGATCACGATCACTCCAGTCAGATTTATGTAACTTATTTGGCACAGGACATATAATATACACACTTTCACACCCATCGGGCGCACAAGATGGATTGTTTTTTGAAAGGGTATTTACGTAGTAATAGGGTAGTTTAAAGTGGGACTCATCAGTATCCACAGGATTTGACTCTGACTTGACATCATTCCCCAGAAAATAATGGTGATGTTGGAGTTGATCTACCTTTTTATTCAAGCCCAAATAGATAGTTAATGGAGCCATGCTCCACTTCAATTGCTTCAGCTGATTGTTGCGGTACTTCTTTTGATTAAAGACTTTGCCTCTAAAATGAGCAGCGTCTGAGTTAATAACGTAAAGATCAGCAGAATAGGCTTCTCCCATCTGATCAATCAGGGAGTATATTTTTCGCTTAGAACCGATGAACCCTGTTATTTCGGTATTATATTGGATTGTTACATGGGCTGCCTCTAATTCCCTTAGTAATCCTTCAACAATGCAATACATGCCGCCCCTGACGTTGAAATACCCATCATGAACAAACTCAAGGTAGGATAAGAATGTATAAAGTGCAGATGTTTTACGAGGGGTCTCACCCAGGAGATATGAAACAAGACTGAATATTTTTTTTATTTCATGACTCTCAAAATATCGCTCCAGTTCTTTCCAAAAGCTTCTGAACAATTTCGGTGCATGCTTCCAAGGGAACCTGGCCTGGGCTAACAGGTAATCAAATCTCGAGCGGTAATTGCGATGAATAATTCGATTGGCGCTATCATGATATAATCGACCGGCTGAGGATAGGTATTCAATCAACTTTTTTTCAAGCTTTGGCTCAATATCTTTAAACTCCTCGGCCAAACGTTTCAGGTTTTTGTGAATTAAATAATCCTTTTCTTGTCCTTTAAAGTTTACGGCATACAGTGGATCAAGCTCAATAACATCAAAGGGAGGCTCAAGACCACAATCTTTATAAAATTGATTGAATTCATAATTCATGCTAAAGAAAGTAGGCCCCATGTCCCAGACAAAACCATTCTTTCTGATTTGATTCAGGCGTCCGCCAGCCTGTTTGAATTTTTCGAGTAAGGTGACTTCGTAACCCTTTTTAGCCAGACGTAAAGCGGTTGTTAATCCACCTAATCCAGCTCCGACAATAACTGCTTTTGGCATAGGTTCTTTGTGTATCTCACCTTTAAAAATACGGTTTTTTACAATATGTTTACTGTAATCATCGTATCTGCTCGCCATAAGATCAGGCATGATAATTGATTGGGAAGAGGTTCATACCTGCTTAAAATGCAAAGGTCACTAAGACATCTAATTCTACTAATCACTATGCTGGCTTCGGTGTTTCCGCTGGCAGCTGGTCAGGACAATGAGTTTAATGAAGCTATTTACAGGGCCTATATAACTGGGGATATGGAAGCCTGGGAGCATGCAGTGGGAAGCGAAAAAACAACTAATCAGTCAACTGAGGATTTGTATCAACTTGCACTGGCTCACTATGGTTTTATCGGGTACTGTCTTGAATTTCAGCAAAAATCTAGAGCGAAGCCATATTTGAACCGGGGCGGGGAGCTGGCCAACGAATTGCTAGTGAGAGAGCCTGAAAATGCAAAATTCTTAGCCCTCAAAGGGGCTATTTATGGACTTAGAATTGCCTTTTATCCTCACAAATCGATGATTTATGGACCAAAGGCCTTACGACAGGTCAATTTGGCCATTGATGCGAGTCCCAATTGTCCTGAAGCCTTAATTGAGGCAGGCAATAAAGATTGGTGGATGCCAGGTTTCCTGGGCGGATCAAAAAAACGAGCCATTCAAAACTACGAGAAAGCCATCAGACGGATGAGTTTATCAAAGTATTATATTGAAAACAATTGGTACTATCTGAATGTACAAATGACCCTGGCAAAATGGTATTCGAGTGCAGGTCAAAAAGACAAAACAAGCGCACTACACACTCAGCTAATCAGACATGAGCCTGGTTTTACCTGGATTCTGAAAGAATAAACCAATCGGGCTAAATTTGACCAATAAACCGCACTACATCTGCTAATCCCTGGTGACCAACCCCTTCATCGAGCTCAATGGTTTCAGCAGACAGAAGCTCCACATCGAGCTGAATGAAGTCACGTCGTATTTCATCCAAAGAATAGAGCATTTCAAGCTTTTTTGGTCCCCCGCTTGAACGAATAATTTGATCCTTTCTAAAAGCTTCAAGTAGAATATATCCTCCCGGATTTAGCCATTCAGGCAGTTTCGAAAAAAAATGGTGTCTCAATGATGACGGAAAGTGGCTGTAAAAAAGGCCAACTACATCGAAACGATCCTCGCCTGGATGAAATCCTTCAACCGATTCCAGATCGTATCGAATACTCACCTTTGATTCATTGGCCAGGTCTAGGGCTTTTTCCCGACCCTTACTTGAATTATCGAAAGCCCAGACATCCCATCCGAGCTTGGCAGCGAATACCGCATTTCGCCCTTCTCCTTCAGCCGGTAATAGCAATCTACCCGGTTTTAATACAGCTATTTGATCTTTGAAAAACTGATTGGGCTCAGTGCCATATAAAAAGCTTTCCTGGTCATATTTTTGATTCCACATAGTACTCATGAAAAGAAGACAAATAAAAAAAAATAAGGTTGTGTGTTGCAAATCTGAAAGTGGTTCGTCTACAGTATGAAAACACAAATTGAAAGTTTAATTAAAGAATAATAGTCATGAAAAAAGTAGTACTTATCTTACTCGTAGCCTTAGTTCCATGTTTAACCTTCGCTCAGAACACAGCGGTCGAAAACCTTTTCGATAAATACGGGGGTAAAGATGGATTCACCACAGTGAATATCAATGGCAGTTTACTTAAAATGGTTGCTGATATGTCAGATGAAGAGGACATGGATGCCCTAGACGATATCAATACCATTAAGATCTTGGTTCAGGAAGACGCACAAGCCTCAAACTTTTACGATGAGGTCATGGGAGACCTGAAACGCGACAATTATGAAGAACTGATGACCGTGAATTCCGAAGACGAAGATGTGATCTTCTTGATTAAGAAGAGCGGAGAGACTATCAAAGAATTTATTCTGGTAGTTGGTGGTGATGATGACAATGCCCTCATTTACATCGGAGGAAATCTAAGAATGAAGGATCTGGCCGACTTAGGAAAGAACATGAATATCGACGGTGATGCATTGGCCCATCTCGAGCACTTGAGCGAGCTGGAAAAGTAAGCAGCCTAAGGAAATAGGAAATAACACAAACGAAAGGTGAGGTGCGATTAAATTCGTGTCTCACCTTTTTTAATTATTCATTGCCAACTCCGCTTCCCCCATTATAAGGGCCTTCCCGTCTTCCTCGTTTTTACTATCTTTAGCAAAACCTAAATAACACACAATGAATCGTAAAAGAATCACCCAATTTGTGGCCAGTCTGATAGTGGCTGTACTTGTGATGAGTGCCTGTCAGAAAGACCAACCAAATATCCTGTATATCATGACTGACGATCATGCCTATCAGGCTGTTTCTGCCTATGGTGTTGGTTTGAATAGTACACCCAATATTGATCGATTGGCTGAAAACGGTGTTGTTTTTAACAATGCCTTTTG
>CAYUGX010000109.1:0-1469 GCA_964444375.1 uncultured Porphyromonadaceae bacterium
CCGATGACTGATTGAAGTCGTGTAAACAGCTCGGGATAGGGATGTGGCCCCACAACCGATCCGATTACATAATGGGTTTCATTGGGGTGATTGATCCAATCCCTAATGGCTTCATTGGTTGCATCCTTTAGGGTTTTGTTACCCGAATGAACCGGTATGACAGTTGCCCCGAGCATTTTCATCTTCTGCACATTGGGTGCCTGACGTTCAACGTCTAATGCTCCCATATAAACCAGGCATTCAAGGCCTTTCTAAGCGCATACTGTTGCGGTAGCCACACCGTGCTGACCGGCTCCTGTTTCGGCAATAATCCTTTTCTTACCCAGGCGTTGAGCAATTAACACTTGACCAATGGTGTTGTTGATTTTATGGGCGCCAGTATGGTTCAAATCCTCGCGCTTCAAATAAACTGAAAATCCAGACGATTCAGACAATCGCTGGGCATGATAAAGTGGAGTCGGACGGCCTGAATAATTCTTGAGAAGCCATTTAAACTCATTCTGGAAATCAGCATCTTCGAGCAGATTGAGATAATTGGCCTCCAGATCTTTGACGTTTGGTCTCAACATCTCGGGAATATAGGCACCGCCATATTCACCATAGAACCCGTTTTGGTCTGGATGAGGGGTAATAGTATTCATTTTCTGAATTCTTCTACAAACACTTTTAGTTTGTCGTAATTTTTAATAGCGGGTTGATCTTCAAACTGACTGTTTAAATCGACACCGGCAAAATATGGGTGATCTGGGAAACTCATGTCTTTGGGCTGAATTCCACCAGCTAGCAGGAAGGGAATCTGCTCATCATATGCGAGCAGTATCTTCCAGTCAAACTTAATTCCACTGCCGCCTTGTGTGTCGGTTTTAGTATCAAAAAGAAAATAATCGATCTGGTCTCGATATTGGATGCACCCTATCAGGTCTTTTTCATTAGCCACACCAATGGCTTTAATCACAGTCAAGCCTTTGTTTCTGATCTGATCGCATAATTCCGGACTCTCCTCACCGTGCAATTGAACTGCATCAAAGCTCAATTTTGCATGCAAGTCCAGTATGGTTTCGAGTTTCTCATTCACAAATACACCGGTCAACCGGTACGTTCTCGGTTGACTTAAAACATCAACCAGCTGATCTGGATCATTAACATAACGGTCAGAACCTGGATAGAAGATCAGCCCTAAATAGTCAGGCAGTAAACTGCTGATCAATAGAATGTTCTCCGGATCTCGCATGCCACATATTTTTACTAACTTATTCATACGCGTGTATCTAATTCTTGCTGAAGCTGCATTAGGGCCTGTCCTGGTTTGGCCTGTTTCATGAAATACTCACCCATGAGAAATCCTGAAAATCCAGCCCTGAATAAATCTATCACAGTATCGGCATCGGCAAGGCCTGACTCTGCAATGCATGGAATTCTCTCGGGCAGGTGCTTCAGCATCTTTTTGGAGTGATTCGTGTTGACCGTAA
>CAYUGX010000109.1:1479-4763 GCA_964444375.1 uncultured Porphyromonadaceae bacterium
GATTTCGATTGTTAACGCCTATCAAATCAACATCAGGGCATACTTTTTCCAAATCATCGCTAGCATGCAATTCAAGCAGGCACTCGAGACCCAATTCATGCGCAACAGAGGTGAAATGCTCGATTTCATCTTTACTCAGGATACTGGTGATTAGTAAAATCACATCTGCACCCATGGCTTTCGATTCATAGATTTGGTACTGATCAATGATAAAATCTTTTCGCAGTAAGGGGAGGGAAGTGACCTGCCGAATAGCTTTCAGATCGGTTTGACTTCCACCAAAAAAATGGTTATCGGTGAGCACAGAGATCCCTGCAGCATCAGCTTGGGTATAATCTACGGCGGTAGAAGCTGGTTGGGCTTTGTCATTGATAATTCCTTTGGAGGGGCTTTTCCGCTTGAACTCAGCAATGATGGCTGGTCTCTGTCTTGAGAATCTGGCAGCCAGTGATTGAGGCTGATGCTGACCAGAATTAGCTTGCAGTTCTGAAAGTGGAAGCAGCTGAATTTGTCTGGCGACTTCCTTTTTCTTATGCTCTACTATTCGCCGTAAAATATCACTCATCGCTACTGGTTCAAATCAATTAGTTTTTTAAAACATTTAAATGCCTTGCCGGATGTCAATGATTCTGAAGCAAGTGCAACAGCATCCGTAAGTGAAATTTCAGGATTAAGCACTCGCAGCGCCATCGCTGCGTTGGCAATTACTACATCTTTTTGCTCCTGAGTACATTGGTTATCTAATACCTGATGGAAAATTGCAGCGGATTGCGCCACGTCATTCCCACCCTGGATATCTGCCGGATCTATTTCGGGCAATCCCAGTTTTCTGGATTCGATGAGTTCTTCGCGATGCCTTGATATGGCTTTGAATGGCGCTGTCAAGGAGATTTCGTCGTACCCATCAAGACTATGAATAATCGTGTAATGTGTATTCGTGGTTTGATAGACATAGCCGTACATCCTGGCCAATTCAAGATTATATACCCCAATCAACTGATGGGTAGGAGTGACCGGATTAATCATAGGACCTAGTATGTTGAAGAACGTTTTTAGGCCAAGTTGTTTTCGAACAGGAGCAACCTGCTTCATGGCTGGATTAAACAGCGGGGCATGTAAAAAACAAATACTGGCTTTATCTAACTCATTCTTCAGTTTGTCGGTATCATTTGAGAATTGATAACCAAAGTGTTCCAATACATTCGATGAACCACAAGTAGAGGAAACTCCATAGTTACCGTGCTTGGCAACTTTTGCACCGGTTCCGGCAACTACAAAAGCGGTTAAGGTAGAAATGTTAAAGGTGTTTTTACCATCACCTCCCGTGCCGCATAAGTCGATGGTTTGTTCTCCACCAAGATCAATTTTAATTGCCAGATCTGTCAGGGCAGATCGAAAACCAATGAGTTCTTCAAGCGTAATGGCACGCATCTGGAATACTCCGAGAAATACTGCGATCTGTGTATCATTGTATTGACCTGATGCAATATTGGTGAGCACTTCACGGGCTTCACTTTGGCTTAAGGTCTTATACGAGAATAGATGATTTAGAATTGCTTTCATGGGTTAAAATGTAAGAAATCCGCGTTTGAACGAATTCAAGTTATACTTTTCGCTATTGGCCGATGGCAATTCAGGCCTATTTTGAATCAATGGTGGAAACAACCAGTTTTTTAACATATCCTTCCCATGTTCGGTCAACACTGATTCGGGATGAAATTGCACTCCTCTAACATTCAGAGATTTATGTTTCAAGGCCATAATTCTTCCCTCGTCGTCAACTGCTGAGATATTCAGGCATTCAGGTAGCTGATCATTTGACACCACCCATGAATGATAACGCCCGACATTGAATTGTTTCGGGGTTTCATGAAAGGTTATGTCAAGCGGATCGATCACATGTATGGGCATAGCTAATCCATGAAAAACAGCCTCCAGATTGATGAGTTTACCGCCAAAAACCTCAGCGATGGCCTGCATACCAAGGCAAACCCCAAAGATTGATTTAGTTTCAGCATACCGCGAGATTAGGGGTTTGAGTATCCCGGCCTGATCAGGTAAACCGGGACCGGGTGAAAGTAAAATATGGTCGTATTGGTCTACGTTATCCAAATCGATCTGATCGTTGCGAAACACATCGACAGGCTGATCAGTTAACTCTTTGATGTAGTGAACCAGGTTATAGGTGAATGAATCGTAGTTGTCGAGTATAAGAATCTTCATGATGATGATGTTAAATGCTTTTGGCCAGCGTAATCGCATGATTCAGTGCAGCCAGCTTATTATTAACTTCCTGAAGCTCATTTTCTTCGGTGGAATCAGCCACAATGCCAGCTCCTGCTTGAAAAATGAGACGATTATCACGTGCCAGAAAACTCCTGATAGTAATCGCATGATTGAAACTACCATCCAAACCAATTTGGCCTATACAACCACCGTAATATTCCCGGCCAGTTGGTTCAAGCTCGTCAATGATCTGCATGGCTTTAATTTTTGGAGCACCTGACAAAGTTCCAGCTGGAAAGGTATCGGCGATAAGGCGAACTAAATCATAATCTTCGGGTAAATCACCGGTAACAGTAGAAACCATGTGCAGGACATGTGAGAAGAATTGGATTTCTTTAAAGGTTTCTACCCGAACATGGTCAGCATTGCGACTCAGATCATTCCTGGCCAAATCAACCAACATCACATGCTCGGCATTCTCTTTCTCATCTTTTGCCAGTTTTTCAGCCAGTTCCTGGTCTTTCTGATCATCTCCTGTTCTTCTGAAAGTACCGGCTATCGGACAGATACTGGCTTGATTATTCCTGACAATTAGTTGACTTTCAGGAGAAGATCCGAAAATCTTGAAGTTGCCAAAATCGAAAAAGAAGAGGTAGGGAGAGGGATTAATAGATCGCAAAGCCCGATATACATTGAATTCATCACCGGTATAGGCTTGTTCGAAACGCCTTGACAGTACTATTTGATACACATTGCCTAAATGACAATGGTCTTTCCCCTTTGAAACCAAATCTTTATAGGCCTCGTCGGTGAGATTTGAATTTGTTTGACCCTCTGTTTCAAATGGGAAAACGGGGAAATTGCGATTGGTTAAGAGTTCCTGAATATGTTGAAGAGTGTCAGGACCGTCATCCAGACGGTTTTCAATAATTTGTACCGCATTCTTAAAATGATTGATTGCGATTATGTATCGGTATAAACTGTACCTTAAATCGGGAATGCAATCGCTGCGTTCACTTCGATCTTTCAACTGGATATCTTCAAAATACTTAACTGCT
>CAYUGX010000109.1:4773-13919 GCA_964444375.1 uncultured Porphyromonadaceae bacterium
TCATATGATGTATAGCCAAAGAAACCATTCAGTTGGTCTTTTGCGTTGGCGGCTGTCGATTTGAACGAACCGAAGAAATCCTTCAGCAATCCGGTGATGTTATCAGAATGCTTGATTTCCATTTGTTCATCAGGGAATTGATAACTCACCTGATAATTATTCACTTCTATACTCGCTATGGGCTCCATGCAGATAAATGAGTAATTATCACGACCTCCATGATAATCGCTACTCTCGAGTAGAATAGATTGGGGATATAAATCCCTGATCTTCAAATATAAACTGACCGGTGTTATCGTGTCGGCTAGTGCTGTCTTACTGTGTGTTTTTATTGAATACATAGTTTTCAGTTAAAAAAAAAGCCCACCGTGAAGGGTGGGCCTTGAATAAATATCATAGGGCTTGTGCACTCACGAGGTATACGATAGTATGCTCAGCCACCACCAATATGTGTTTGTTCTTGTTTTCATTTGTGAGAGCAAATGTAGAAATTTTTTTTTGTTTGCAAATTAAAGCAAGGAAATGACGTCACCAACAATTTCTAATCCAGCTTGTTTTGAGGAACCTTTGAAAACCGATCTGTCATTTTTTGCCGACAGGCTTATAGTCACATCACTATCTATACTTTCTTTAATAACTCGATCCATTTTACCCAAAACAGGAGCCTTTAATTTGCCAGCTATATTCTGTTGAGCTTCAATTGTTACCTGGTGAGTCCTATTCGCAAAAGTGATTTTGAAAGCTGTATTCAGGAGGCTCGCCTCAACTATTTTGCTCCGGTTATAGGTTAAAAAGCGATATAAGCTTCCCTGGTGGTAAACAAAGCATAGAAATCCAACAAAAAAATTTCCCATCCAGGGGATTTTAGCAATGGAAAGCATCACCGCTGTTTCTTTTTCTTCGAAACAGTTAGCATGAAGCCAGATCCAACATTCAGGAAATGAGGATCCCCAGTCTTTTTCAATATAACCATAACCCTGATGAAAATTATAGATAGTATCGTTGAGTTGAATGCTACCGTCAATGCTTTGATTGGCAGCAACTACTCCGTGGTAACACTCCATAAATGGAACATAACGGTACCACCCCATAATTCCAGGTGCAGATAAACTAACAGGCCACTTGATTTGATTCTTGAAGCTTAGTTTACCTTCCACTGATAAATCAGCCTGCTTGATAGCCAGGGTTAATCCTTCTTGGGTAAAAATGTTTTGTCCGATTTGAACCTTGAGTTGTTTGGTATCTGCTGAAAAGTCTTTGTGATCAAACCGGATGTAGTGGGATTTTCCAGATTTGCCATCGATCAATTGAATGAATGCATGGGGTGATTCCGTTCGCGATATACCGGGTATTATGGCGAGTACCTGCCTGTAATTTGACGAAACTTGTTTATAGTACCAACCTTCAAAATAGTTCTTTTTCTTATTGTGGCCTTGGTATACTGGAGGGTGCAGGATTTGATAAATGCCCATTACGGATTGGTTAAAAGCGTATTGATCCCATTCTTTATTTCTTGAATGTCGAATGAAAATACACCAGTTGTTTCTTCGTACCAGCTTATCAGATTCTGTGATTTTAGCAGAGTCTCTCTCCCATTCGGGAAGTTTTCTTTGTGACGAATTTCTCCAATCCTGTACAAGAACTCAGCAATAATGCGAATTTGACCAGCTAGAAAACTCTTCTCCTCGGTCAGGAAGCGTGTGATGTCGTCTTCATGAATGTGGTCAAGTTCACGCAGTGGTAAAGCAGTAAGATCCTCGAGGTTTTCAGCCCCGTAGGAGATGGCATCCTGTATTCGGCCTTCTTTCCAGATTCCTAGCATATACATGACCATGGGACCGATCATTTCAAGCTGTCGAATCAAATAATCTTTTTGTTCCATTATTCTGGTATATAGATTTTTCCTTCTAGATACTTGATGGCTTTACCTGCTATTTCTACCCGGTTCCCCAACATTTTGATCTTTAAATCACCTCCTCGCTCAGACAGTTGATGAGCATGCAAACTGGTTTTCGCCAGATTTCGATACCAGTAGGGAGCTAATGTGGTATGTGCTGAACCGGTTACTGGATCTTCATTAACGCCCACCTGAGGAGCGAAAAACCTAGAAACAAAGTCAACAATGTCTCCGGGGGCACTCACTATCACTCCACGTGCATCGCTAATGGTATCTAAAGCTGCAAAATTAGGTTGTATTTGTTCGATTTGCTTTTGGGTTTCGTATATCAGTAAATAATCGGTCTTCCCTTTGTAGCAGGTAACTGGTTCAGCTCCGATTGCTTCATAGAGACCCTCAGGTGGATCAACAGGATCAGAAAAGTCAGCCGGAAAGTTGAGAGCTAAGAGTTGACCTTGGCGTGTTACCCCTAGTTTGCCTGATTTTGAGGTAAAGACAATCTCCTCCTGATCATAATGCAGTTCGTTGAAAATAACCCAGGAAGCCGCCAGTGTGGCATGTCCGCACAAATCAACCTCAGCCTTTGGGGTGAACCAGCGAATGGCAAAACCTTCTGATTCAGGTACAAAGAAGGCGGTTTCAGCTAAATTATTCTCAGCCGCAATATTTTGCATAGTTTGAGTTGGGAGCCATGTTTCTAAAGGACATACGGCTGCCGGGTTTCCTCTGAAAAGATTCTGTGTGAATGCATCTATCTGATAAATAGGTATTTGCATAGTGATAATTATAAACGTAATACGGGAATGAAAACTTCGAATTTGCTACTTCTCCCTGCATGCATAAAATCAGCTGTTCCTAGCAGCGAGTATCGTATGCCCAGTGGCAGTGGAATCAGATTCAAAATTTGGGTATCGATGATTAGTTCAGGGCCAATCGATAAGAAGCTGTGATCGACTGTTGCTCCATTTTGCGGGTTGACTATTCTACCCATTCCTACATCGGCAAAAAGATTAGCCCTCACTCTTTTAAAATAGATCAGACCAGTAAATCCAAAATCAGGATAGACAATTGGAAAATGGTAATTTCCTGATACCGTGAGCATAAAATCGTTGGGTAGAATACTATAGCCACGAGGATAGATATTCTGGTCGAGGTATTGATAGGGATTTGCGGTGGATTCAAATTTACCGGCCATACCCAAAACAATGTTGTGATTCGGTAATAATCCCCTAACAGCTGCATCTCCAAAAACCTGTAATTGACCTGCTTTGATTCCAGTAAATGACCTATTTATCAGTACTTCTAGGCCAATACCCAGTGGAGTTGTAATGTTCTGGACAGCTCTTTGCTTAATTACCATGGCATGCGTATGAAACATCATGGAGGTGAAATGAAAATTTGTTCCACTTCGTAAATCTGATCCGGATGAACTGGGTACACTCGTTCTTTGCAGCCCGGTTTCGATCATTGCGTTTCGGATATAACTACCTTTTGAAAAGTCGATGGGTAGCTTGACTCCAGCATTGATGTTTCTTTCCCAATTTCCTTGTTTAGACCATTCAAGTATACCGGGGTGACGATATTGCTGACTATAACCAAGAGAGATAATTGGGAACCATTTTCCGTACAGGGCAGCAACAGAAAAACCGGTGGCTCCCTCATTCAGATAATAATCAAGGCCAGCTTCAAAATGGAAATTATTGAGGACATTATCTGATGAAAGCGAGAGTCCGACGGCAGTTGAAGTAATGGGTAGTGATGGTGCCCAACTGTGAAATTTCAAGGCATGCAGCACAGGATGAAACTTTCGGCTCTGAAACTCATGACTGGCAAAATTTTCAAGGATTGGACCTCCTTCAGAATTCAGGTAAAGTGGGCGATATTCAGTCTCCAAATCTTGCTGGTTGATTGTGATAATTGGCCAGTTTTGTGTGTGAATAGCCATTTTGTTAAGTGATAAACCGTTGTAAACCTGATTGCTGCAAAGGATCAAATTCTCTGACTGATTAACGGCGGGTTGGTAAGCACCATATCGTGAATCCGATATCTGGTGAACTTTCCCGCTTTTCCTGCTTACAGCACAAAGATTATCTCTGCCATTGAAAGAAGATGAAAAATAGATGAAATTATTGCCAGGTGAAACTGGCCCGATAATGTGATTTACAGGGGGCACGACATAGTCCATTTCTCCATTTTCAGGATTGATGAGACCGATATACATCTCACCGTCGCTGGTGCGGCCAGATACCAGAATTCCCTTACCCCCAAGATCCCAGACAGGGTAAGTATACAACAGTCTATCCGGATTAGGAATTTGGTGAATTGTTTCACCACTTGGAATTGACAGAATGACCAAATTTGTTGTTCCCGTTGGATCTGTATTAACTGCGACCAGTTTTGACTCATCTGGGGAGATTGATGGTGACGCCAATCGAGCTTGGTCAGTAATGTACATTAGGGTTTTACTGGTACGCTCAAATAAGACTAAATCGCTGTAATTAACAGCCGAGTAGCGTGGATGCCCCGAAATCTCTGACCACGACAAGTAGTTCTTGCTGGCAGCAAAATGCTCATCTATCTGAATGCCAGTTTCTACAATTTTATTTTCTTTCCCTTCCGGAGAGATTGAATAAATAGCCCCGGTCTTTTTAAAACTCGTTATATGTACCAGGTAACCATCCGATAGGTGATCAAAAACTGGATAGCGATAATAGGTGGGTGTTTTAAAGCTCTTATTTACTTGCGTGCCAATAAGGGGCTGATCTGGTACGTTTTCACTTAGCCATTCATCTTTGTAATGCAACAGTGCTTCTTTGTATAACTGACGAGTTGACAAGCCAGTCTCTTTTTTTAGTGAGTTTGAAAAAGGATAGACCAAACCACGCAATCGACTTGTATTGTAGATGACATTCATCCATAGATCATCTCCATACTCTTCCCGGCCGTATTTGCATAGTAAATAGCCCAGTGGGTAGTGGTCAGGCACATCATCCTTTAAAGATCCATTTCTGACCTTCATGTATGAAAAGGTTTTATCCTGACCAGCTATCGAGCGATATACTCGTGTAAAATAGGGTATTCTACCTCGGCCCTGTTTCGTTAATGCAGTTTCTGTTACAACCGCATCTCCCTCAAAGTACCAGTCAGGAATGGTCAGAGTTGATGCCATAGCCAATACCTGTTCACCACCCAACAAATAGCCGAGTTTGAATAGACCCTGGTTAATATTGGAAAACTGATTGGCGTGTCGGTATTCATGTATACTTAATAGATCGAGCCAGGGTAGGGAGCCCAGTTCATGACTTTTTTGATACGGAGCCGTGAAAAACTCTGATCTAAACGGAGCGAGTGAAACAAAACCATTCGGGATCACTCCCTGATTGTTCAAAACCAGGTTCAGTTTCTTTTTCCTTGGCCCTACAGTTGTTCGTGAATGTCGGTCCATGTGGATGAGGATGTTGGCCACACGTGAGGCCTGAGATTCCATATTTTCAGGATAGATGACCCTGACCGTTTTGGAATTGATCTGTTTCCAGTTGATAGTGGAAGGAAAGGCACCAAATTCTTGGGAATGAATGGCTAAACTGGGTAACAGAAGAAGCGAAAGCAAAATTCTATACTGTCTCATTTGGGTAACTTAGGATTATCCCAAGCTACCCAAAATTGAAAATATTAACAAACACAAAAAACTAATTCCAAACTTCTTGCAAAATCTGACCTTGTGCGCTCACTACAACTTTCTTAACTGGTATGTGCTTTGTAGCACCTTGCAGTGCCGCCTGAACCAATTGCAGCAACCCGCCACAGCAGGGTACCTCCATGATCATAACGGTTAAGGTATTAATCTCTGCTTCATCGATGAGTTGTCTAATCTTTTCGACATAAATCTCCATGTCATGATCAAGCTTCGGACAGGCTATTGCCAAGGTTTTTCCCTTCAAATACTCCGAATGAAAGCCACCTAAAGCAAAAGCGGTGCAATCGGCAGCCAAAAGCAGGTCTGACTTTCTGAAATGAGCTGCTCTCGGGCTAATAAGATGCAATTGAACTGGCCAGTGCGTAAGTGCAGATTCCAAACTACCAGTTTGAGGCGATGATCCAGCATGATCGTTTTGTGCACCAAATGATTTTGAGAGGGAGCCCGGACAACCACAGGCCATCGACTCAGGCTCTTCTTGATGAACAGCTTGTCTCACTTCTTCAGGATCAAAGCTGAGTTCGTTTGCATGATCAAGCAAATAATGAAGAGCCTGCTTCAGAAAATCATGTTCATTATGATCCTTCAGATGCCTCATGTGGGCTATTACGGTGTTCTTGCCCTTATGCACCATTTCCTGCATCACTTTTACTTCATCATAGGGTTCTGCTTCTCGTTTTTCGATGGTAATTGCACCTTCTGGACAGTGACCCAGACAGGCTCCTAAGCCATCACACATCAAATCGCTGATCAAACGGGCTTTGTTATCAATTATCTGCAAGGCCCCTTCATGGCAATTGGGGACACAATCACCACAGCCGTTACACAATTCTTCATCTATTTTAACAATCTCTCTTAACATGATTTTCAAATTTTATTACAAACTTACATTGAAAGAACCGAACAATTTGTTACAATTGTTACAAACAATGAAAATATGGAATGGTTGAAGAAGGCCAGTGCATGCCCGGTACTTGCTGGAATTGAAATTGATCGTTTGGCCGAAGTATTAACCCAGATTCAATACCAGGTCAAACGATTTAAAAAGGATGAAGTGATAGCGGTTCAAGGCGAATCAGTAAATGGATTGATCATTTTATTGTCTGGCAGTATACGTGGTGAAATGACCGACTATTCGGGAAAGATGTTGAAAATTGAGGATGTTGAAGCCCCTAAGCCCATAGCAGGTGCTTTTTTGTTTGGTAAGTTTAATCAGTTTCCTGTCGATGTTATTGCTAATGAAAACGGACTATTGTTGTTTATTTACAAAGATCAGTTCTTGAAATTGTTAACCATCTGCCCACAGGCCCAGGTAAATTACCTGAATTTGGTTTCTTCAAAAGCTCAGTTTTTATCGACTAAGATTAAGTTTCTGTCTTTTAAGACCTTGAAGGGAAAAATAGCACATTACTTATTGCAGCTTAAAGCTGAAGAGGATGGATTAATCCGCATACCAGTTTCGCAGCAGTCGATGGCTGAATTGTTTGGGGTTGCCCGACCATCTGTCGCACGTGTATTTAGTCAATTGGACGAACAGGGCATATTGTCACTCAAAAACCGAAGGGTGAAAATTGTTGACCGTGCAGCCATTCTGGCTTTGTTGGATGAATAAAAAAAGCGCTGGTCAAACTCGTCAACCAGCGCATCTGTGATTTTTGCGTTGAGATTAAATTGCTTCTGTTTCAACAACTTTTGCAAGAATATCACCGTAAGGAACCAGTAAATACTCTTTCCCCTCGAATTTTATGGAAGTACCAGAAAATTCTTTAAAGAATACGGTGTCACCCACAGCAATTTCTGCATTGTCAATTCCAGCTAAAGCTAACACTTTAGCAAACTTTGGTTTCTCTTTGGCAGAGTCAGGGATGATAATTCCTCCCTGTGTTTTCTCTTCTTTTTGCTCCAAATCAAGCAATACCTGCTGATTAACAGGTTGAAGTTCTTTCATGCTTAATTAACTTTTGGTTTGTTCAACAATATTTCATCAATCAGACTGGTAAACATTTTTTTAGTCTCAGTCTGGGTACGCGCAACGCCTGATGTCATTTGGGGCTTGCCTTCCATTGGTACGAAAAGAAAAGCTGGAATTCCCCTGATTCCAAAGGCACCTGCTAACTCACGTTCCTGGTCTGTATTGATTTTGTAAATATAGATTTCTCCTGCATATTCTTTCGCCAGTTCATCCAGAACCGGAGCAGCTTTTTTGCAGGGGCCACACCAATCAGCCCAGAAATCAATAATGCAGGGCTTATCCCCCTTGTACTCCCAGGTTGAGGCATTCTCATAATCCATCACTTTTTCGATAAACGCTTTCTTATTCAGATTAACGGGTTTATCAATTTTCTTGTCTTCATTGCTAGTCACCTCGGGGGTGTCATCTTGTGCTCTTGCACCTACCTGATTGCACGATACCATACCGATCGTGGCAGCCAGTAGAATAATTAACGCTTTGTTCTTCATTATTGTGTGTTTTAAATTTCTAACAATTGGTCTAGTTTATTTTGATCAAAACCAACCACCCACTGCCCATTAATCTCAGTTTGGGGCACACCTTGCTGACCGGTTCTGGAAACAAGATCCTGACTCAGTTTTGGATCTCTTGAAATATCCACCTCGCTGAAACGAACGTGGTTTTTACGCAAATAGTTTTTAAGAGTAGTACACCATGAACAGCTGGGTGTTGAATATACAGTTATGTGCTTTGGCACTTTTCCCTCCTGTTCCATCCTGGCCATATAGACAGCCTCATCAAACAAGGCCTTGAATACCGCTGGTTTGTGGCATCCTTTGTATACGTTTTTAAAGTTGCCTTCCTGAAACTCAAGCAGACTGGGAACAGAGGAGATGTTATACTCAGTGTGAATGTCACGATTGGTATTCACATCTGCGGATAGCACCGTAATTTCGGCTTCACCGGCATCAATGGTTTTGATGTTCGAATACGCACAATCACTTTGGTCAGATCCTGATTTGTGCAACAACAGGTATACCCGTGGTTTAGTCAGGTACTGTTTTAACTCATGTAGTGATACTATGCTTGTCGTTTTCATGCTAAAAAATAGACATATCTAGATTCTTACATAAATTATGCCATTTTCAACTCAGGCAAAATTGTCAGTTGATCGAGAAAAACTGTCAGTTCTTATTAGTCGTTGAATTCATATAAAAGCTGACAATCCGGATCAAGAATAATCTTAACCGGTTGTTTGTCAAGTGGTATTTTGAAGGTATGATCTGCACGATTGATCTCCACAACTCGGGTAGACACTGATCCATCAGCCAGTTCAAATCCCACTACCAGATCGAAATTGAATGGTCTGTCCTGGTGCTGTATCACCTTGAATTCCATTGTTTTTTCATCCGGTAGGTATTGATCAGAATACGAGAGAACCGGATGACCAGCGGTAAAGACCCATTGTTCAAAGAATATATCCAGATTTTGACCTGCTGTTTGTTCCATCACCTTTCTGAAATCGTCTGTTAACGCGTTACCATTCTTAAAATCAGCATAGTACTTTTGTATGCCCTTCCAGAAAAGTTCGTCGCCTAGTT
>CAYUGX010000110.1:0-13904 GCA_964444375.1 uncultured Porphyromonadaceae bacterium
GAAGTATCAGGGCAACAACGACGTGCCTTAAAAAGGTATGAAAAAGCGGTAGCAGCCTTTGAAAAGTACGAGAATCGAAGTTGTTTATCACTAAGCCGTGATTTGGTTGCTGACTACCCAACCTTTAGTCAAGGATGGCTATTGTTGGGAAAGTGCGCTGGAGAAATGGGGTACAATACGCTTGCATATACGGCATTGAGAAGGTATTTCTCTTTAGATTCTTTGTCATTTCCAGAAATTGCCATAGAAATTGCAGAAATTAGCATCACCCTAGGACGCTACGAAGAAGGCCTCTCCATTTTAAATCGGTACGAATCGATAATTCAATCCAAAAATCTACCTAAAAGTGATTCATATTCGTTTGTGAGTCGTCAACTTAAGTTCGCCCTCGATGAGATAAAAAAAGATGTTTTAGTTGCTGTGGAACCTTTAGGTCTTGTGAACAGCAATGCTGATGAGTATTTTCCATCCGTTACTGTGGACGGGAAGGTCTTGGTATTTACAAGGCAGGAAATTAGGCAGAAGCAAGATTCTTCAAAACAAATGCAAGAAGACTTATTTTTAGCACGACTGAATACGGAAGGGTCAGACTCAGGTATTGTAATCAAACTTCCATATCCGCTAAATACGGTTAATAACGAAGGAACTCAGGCAATTCGTCAGGATGGTCGAGTGATGTTTTTTACCGCATGCAATCGACCTGATACTAAAGGAGGCTGCGACTTATACCAATCTATACGTATTGGTGACCAGTGGTCTGAACCCTTTAATCTGGGTTATCCAATTAATACAAGGTACTGGGAATCCACACCATGTCTTAGCCCTAATGGGACAACCTTGTATTTTTCGAGTAATCGTCCGGGTGGAGAAGGGGGCATGGATATTTGGATGAGTCATTACCTTGATGCTAAAGGCTGGACAGAACCAATCAATTTAGGTTCCATCATCAATACCCCTGATGATGAAATGGCTCCTTTTCTTCATGGTGATGGATATAGCTTGTTTTTCTCGTCAAATGGACGGATCGGAATGGGCAATCTAGATCTTTATGTTGCTCATCTTGAGGGTTCCTCCTGGGCGCAGCCTATTAACCTGGGATATCCCATTAATACATTTGCGAACGAATTTGGCCTGAGCGTTGTTGGGGATGGCCTAACAGCCTTCTTTTCCAGTGATCGTGATAGCATTAGCCATAGGGATATTTACACATTCAGTGTACCAATTGAATGGCGACCCAGTTTCTTGATCAGCGTTTCTGGAATGGTATTAAATGAAATTACGCTACAGCCAATTGCTGCTACTATTACAGTGGTGAGACCAGATGGAACAGTCTTGCAAACAGTTCAGGCTGATCAACAGAATGGCGAGTACCTTGTTGGTTTACCAGTCAAAGAAGATGTCGTTTTTATCGTACATCAACCGGGCTATTTGTACTATTCGCAAAGAATAGGGCTTGATTCAATTCACAAAGAAAGCCAGGTGAATTGGCCCATTTTTTTAAAGCCACTCAAAGTAGGTGATAGCAAAATACTGGAGAATATTTTCTTTTCATTTGATTCAGCTGATATTACCGATGATTCAGAGGCAGAGATTAACGAATTATCACGCTTCATGGATGCTCATCCCGATATAGGGATTGACATTAGCGGGCACACAGATAATCTGGGATCCGAAGAGTACAATGCTAATTTGAGTTTAAATCGAGCCAATGCACTGCGAGATCGCTTAATATCCTTAGGGACACCGGCGCATCGGATTCATGCAGAGGGCTTTGGGGCAAAAAACCCAATCGCCGATAATACCAGCGAATCAGGACGAGCTAAAAACCGGAGAATTGAGATCAAGGTTGTAAAATTGCACTAAAGGTATTTCTTGATCGTTTTCAGCAATTCGTCCAATCGTATGGGCTTTGCTAGGTAGGCGTCACAGCCAGATTCAAAAACCCTTTCTTTGTCAATTTCATCTGTAAAGGTGGTTTGTGCGATAACCGGTAACCCTTTTCGAATGGATTTGATGACTTCAGTTGCCCTAAATCCATCGAGGATGGGCATTCTTAAATCCATAAGAACTATATCTATTTTAGGGTTTCTTTGAACCTGTTTTATCGCTTCCATTCCGTCTTTTGCCCATATGATATTGATGTCCGTTTTAGCTATGGCAGCTTGCACGAACATCAAATTTGTTTCCACATCTTCGACCACCAGTATGGTTTTTTCTGACCAGTTTAGATCTTTAGGTTTTATCGTTTCGTCCATAAGTTGTTTTTCGATTATTCTGCAAGTTTAAGTATGGTTTCCAAATCTTTGGATTTGAATGGTTTGCTAATGTATCCAGACAGGCCATGTTCGATAAAATGCTCCTTATCTCCCTTCATGGCATTGGCTGTCATGGCAATAATTGGTACGCCAATCATGGCCATTCTTTCTTTTTCTAAGGCTCTTATTCTTTTTGTTGCTTCGATACCATCCATAACGGGCATCTGAATATCCATTAGTACAATATCGTATTTCTTTTTTTTAAAACAATCAACCCCCTCTGCTCCATTTTCAGCAATATCAACTTCATGGCCTAATTTTCTCAGGTTAAAAATGGCAACGCGTTGGTTGATCGGATTATCTTCAACCAATAAGACTTGCAGCATCTTTGTGCTACCGCTATCATCTTCCTCAATCTGAACTCTTTCTTTGTTTTGATCATCCGGCAGGGTAAACTGAAGACTAAACCAAAACGTGGCTCCTTTTTCAAGCTCACTTTCCACCCCAATTTCCCCATTCATGAGTTCCACTAATCTCTTTGATATTGTTAGCCCAAGACCTGTGCCTCCATATTTCCTGCTTGTTGACGCATCTGTTTGGCTAAACGACTTGAACAGTTTATTTTTCCCTTCCTCTGATATGCCAATACCCGTATCAATTACCTTGACCAGGATTTTCACTTTCTTCTTTAGTTCTAATAATTCAACCGATAGGGTAACGCTGCCGTTGTTGGTGAATTTTATAGCATTATTCACCAGGTTAATTGTAATTTGCTTAGTGCGTAAAGGATCGCCATTAACCCAATGGGGCAGATCATCCGGTTTATTAAAAACCAGTTTTATGTTTTTCTGCTTCGCCTTGTAAGACAATAGCTTTACCGTTTCTTCAAAAGGTTCAAGAAGTTGGAAGTCAATATTTTCAAGGTCGACACCACCCGATTCAATTTTTGAAAAATCAAGAATGTCGTTGATTATACTCAATAGGTTCGTGCCAGAGAGGTTGATTATGTTTAAGAATTCTCGCTGTTCATCATTGAGCTTGGTTTGCTGCAAGATATCTGTCATCCCAATAATCCCATTCATGGGTGTTCGGATCTCATGAGACATATTGGCCAGGAACATGGATTTCGCCATATTTGCAGCATCTGCTTCATCCTTAGCTTTTTGCAACTCCACTCTAACCTGATATCGCTCGGTGATGTCTCGGCTAATCCCTATGATTCCGATGACCGTATTGGCATGGTCGAGAACGGGATTTTTTACTGTCTCAAATAGCACCATCTGTCCATTTGGGTGTTTCTCCCAATGCTCTGAGGTATTTGCTTGACCTGTATCGGAGACTATCTGGTCTGTTTTTCTAAAATCGGAAACTGATTCCTGTGAGAATAGATCAGTATCACGTTTCCCAATCAGATCCTGGGGAGTTTTAGCACAGAAAGTAGCAAATGCTTCATTGCAGTTCAGGTAAATGCCGTTCAGATCTTTAAGGAACACTAAATCAGGCATTGCATTGAGCAAAGATTTCATTAATGCATGCTCTGCGCTCAATTTCTGTTCTATCTTCTCACGGTGTTCAATTTCACCTTCAAGCTTTTGCCTGTGCAGATATAGATCTAGAAAGACCTTGACTTTTCCTTTAAGAACTGCCGGATTGATGGGCTTCGTGATAAAATCTACCCCACCAGATTCAATGCCCTTCACAACATGAAAATCTTCACGATAGATAGCAGATACAAAAATGACTGGAAGAAGCTTTGTTTCCTCACTACTCCGCATCAAGTTAACTGTTTCAAAGCCATCCATTTCTGGCATCTGGACATCAATCAAGGCTAAGGCAAATTCATGATTTAGCGTATGCTGAAGGGCTTCGTTACCACTCATAGCCCGTATAACCTCAACTTTAAAGGGAGCCAGGAGTTTTTCGAGGGCCACCAGGTTCTCTATGCGATCATCGACAATGAGAATTTTAGGTTTGACTTGCATCCTGATTGTTAAAGTTTTTAGTCGTTGAGGAATTTATCCAATGTTTTTAACAGCACCGTCCGGTTAATGGGTTTGGTTATGAAATCGTCAAATGTTTCTTCAAAATCTGCCAGGCCATCATCGTTTTTAGCAAAAGCGGTTTGAATGACTATGGGTACGGCCGGATTGCTATTTCTGATTTGTTTAATGGCTTCAAAACCATTCATATCAGGCATTTTAACATCCATTAATACTAAATTTGGATTTTTCTGAATGGTCTGCTCAACGGCCTGAATGCCATTTTCAGCCCAGAGAATCTGAATTCCTGTTGATCGAAGGGCTTCTTTCAAGAATAGAAAGTTCATTTCCTCATCTTCCGCAATCAATATGGTATACTTTGACCAATCAGGATCTTCGATATCAATCGTTACACTGGGTTCATGCTTGGGTAGCATTTCGCCTGCTATAAATGGGATTGTAAAGAAAAACTCTGATCCAACATTTAGCTCAGAGGAGCACCCGATGTCACCATCCAATAAATCAATTATCCTTGAGGCGATAGAGAGACCAAGACCTGTACCCTGAGAAGACAAGTTATCTTCGTTCTCAATTCGCGTGAACCGGCTAAAAATTGATTCAAGGCTCGTTTTATCGATTCCCAAACCGGTGTCTCTAACGTAAAAACGGACTTTATCCTTTACTGCCTGATAGCCAAACCTGATTTCTCCTTTCTCTGTATATTTAACCGCATTGGAGAGAAAATTGATCAAAACCTGCCTAATTCGTTGTAAATCAGATTTGCAATAACGAACCGCATCATCCTGAGTTTCCACAATCAGTTTCAAGTTATCTTTCCCCATTTGCTTCTTGATTTGAGTGAAACTTTCAAAGAGTTCAGTAATCAAATCATCGAGGTCTATGTTAGAATAGGTAATTTTCAGCTCTCCAGCCTCAATTCTTGAATGGTCTAAAATTTCATTAATCAAGAATAGCAGGTTTTGGCTGCTGTTCGATACATACCTGACATACCGTTCTTTGTCCTGTTCTGAGATTTGTGGATTCGATATGAGATTAGCAAAACCTAGGATGGAATTCACTGGTGTCCGAATTTCATGTGACATATTCGATAAGAACTTACTTTTCATGTCACTGATTCGTTCAGCATTCTGCTTTGCTATCCGTAAATCATTTTCAATTTTTTTCCGCTTCTTTATCTCACTTTTTAAGAGCTTATTCTTTTTTTCGAGTTCATTTACCAGATCTTCCAGTTGATATTTTTGATCTTCCAGCGTAATGAATACTTTAACTTTGGCTCTTATGATCTCTGGATTAACAGGTTTGGGAATAAAATCTACGGCTCCAGTCTTAATCCCCCTGATTTTGTATTGATCTTCTGTGAAAATAGCAGAAATTAAAATGACGGGAGTATAGGTATTCAATTCAGTTTCGCGCAGTTTCTCCAGTGTTTCAAATCCATCCATCACAGGCATCTGGATATCCAGCAAAATAAGACTATATCTGTTTTTACAGGCCAAACGTAATCCGTCAATCCCGCTCAGCGCAGTATGAATTTGAAGCTCCGCCTTTTCGAGTATCTTCTTTAAACTGAAAAGATTGGCTTCATTGTCATCGATTATGAGAATCTTTTTGGAAACATCCATTCACGCAAGTTTCAATTATGTAACCATACTCTTATCAGCGACATTAGCTTCGACACATCTACAGGTTTGGTTATGTAATCACTTGCACCTGCATCAAGGCATTTCTGCTTATCCTCTTTCATCGCTTTTGCTGTAAGAGCAATAATCGGCAATTCCTTATACTGTCCTAATTTACGAATTTCTGTCATGGCTTCATAACCATCCATTTCAGGCATCATTATATCCATCAAAACCAGGTCAACAATTGGACTGGTCTCTAAACACTCAATAGCTTTTTTCCCATTTTCTGCTTTAATTACCTTCATTCCCTTTTCTTCAAACACCCGCGTTAGAGCAAACACATTTCGCATATCGTCATCAACGATCAGGATGGTTTTACCTTCAAACTGGGTTTCCTTTTTATACAAATCTTTAATTATTTGTTGCTGTTGTTCAGTGAGGTCTTCAACCACACGATGCAGAAATAGGGCAGTCTCATCTAGCAATCGTTCTTCAGACCTAACACCTTTTATTATTATGGATTTGGTGTATTTTCTTAATTCGTTATCCTGTTCCTTGCTAAGTTCCTGACCCGTGTAAACAATGATTGGTGGTACTTCAATCGATTTGTCTGATCGGATTTCTTGTAGAAGTTCGAAGCCGTCCATGTCTGGCAAACCCAGGTCAAGAATAACACAATCGAAATGATTATTTTGAAGTTCTTGAAGACAATCTTGACCTGTACCTATTTCTTTGATCTTAATGTCTTTACCTTTAACCACTTTTCGGATGGTTTGACGCATTTGTGGATTGTCTTCTACGATCAACAGGTGCTTAACTTCAGGTTGGATAAACTCTTCGATACGAACGAAAGCTTGTTGTAAATCCGCAGTACTTACCGGTTTTCTTAGATAACCAATTGCTCCCTTGTGGAAGGCGTCGATTGTTTCTTGCAATGCCGACATCATGTGAACCGGAATATGACGAGTTTTGGGATTTTTCTTCAGCTCATCAAGGACTGCCCAACCATCCATTCCGGGTAACTTAATATCAAGAATGACTGCTGAGGGCTGGTGATCGATGATGAGTTGGATTCCAGCCTCACCGGTTTCTGCCGCCAAACCTTTAAATCCTTTTTTGTGGCATTGATCGATTAAGATTTTAGCGAACTTGGGATCGTCTTCGACAACAACAATGATTTGGTCTTCAGTAGCTATGTTTTCGCGATCGTCGTTAATGTAGGGCTTTATTTCAGGAACTGAGGTTGTTTCAGATTGAAGAATTGCGAGTTTTGGAGGAGGCTTTGTTGTTTTGTCGACTTCGTTCTGGCTCGATTTGTCAGGGTCAGCCTCTTTTGATTTTGATCCGATAGGTAGCACTAAACTAAAACAAGAACCGCTGCCCGGATCACTTTCAAGATGCAACTCACCACCCAATATTTTGGCCAGTTCCTTTGAGATTGACAAGCCAAGGCCTGTGCCACCATATTTACGAGAAGTACTCCCATCTTCTTGTTGGAAAGCCTCAAAAATCAGTTTTTGCTTTTCAGGAGAAATCCCTATTCCTGTGTCCTCTACTGCAATCATCAAACTATTTTCGCTATTCAGTTCTGGTCTGAAGAAAGGATAATCAGTAGGAGGTTTGATAATGGAGAGCTTGATACTTCCTTTCTTGGTAAATTTTACGGCATTTGACAGCAGGTTTTTTATCACCTGCTCAATGCGTAGCTGGTCAGACATGAACTCGGATGGGAGTGCTCCATCCTCTTCTACAATGAATTCCAGGCCCTTAGCCTCTATGCTGGTTTTAAACAGGCTAAAAACATTTTGAATCAAAGCATAGCGATCGACCCGGTCAACTTTCAGGTCCATTTTCCCGGCTTCTATTTTTGAAAGATCCAGTACTTCATTAATTAAATTAAGCAAATCTTTCCCACTGTTATAGATGATTTGAGCCGCCTCAACTTCCTCCGTGTTGAGATTCTTTTCGGGGTTATCAGCCAATGTTTGCGAGAGAATCAGCATAGAGTTAAGAGGAGTACGCAATTCATGAGACATATTGGCAAGAAACTCAGACTTGTATTTACTGGCTGAGGCCAATTCAGTAGCTTTCTTCTCTATTTCTTTTCTGGTTTCCTCGAGTTCAGTATTTTTTTGTTTAATACTTTCTGCTTGTTCTTCAAGCATTTGGGCATTGCGTTCAAGCTCTTGATTGGTAACTCGTAATTCTTCTTGCTGGGCCTGCAAACTGGCTTCTGATTTTTTCAGTATATCAGTCTGTCTTTCTAATTCATGATTGGCCTCTCTGAGTTCCTCTTCCTGGGCCTGTAATTCTTCTTTTTGTTCAAGAGTTTTGGCAAGCAGGCCCTTCATTTTTTCTTTTGCCTGTGCTGAGTTCAATCCAATGGCAATAATTTGCGAAGCACTACTCAGAAATTCCATCTTTTGCTCGTCCAGTTCACCAAATGAGGCTAGCTCAATTACAGCCAGAATTTCCTTATTAAACAAGCATGGGTAAACCACCACGCTGTTTGGATTTGATGAACCAGTGGCTGAGGCTACCGGGAAGTAGTCTTTGGGCACCTCTACTAATTGGATCATTTCTTTTTCAAGGGCACATTGTCCCACCAGGCCTTCACCAAAACTAATCTCTTTATTTAGTGCCTTACGCTTATTAAAAGCATATCCTGCGGCAAAGAAAAGCCTTCTGGTAGTTGGATCAGCGTGGTATAGTGCCCCCACCGGACACCCAACATATTTGGCCAAATAGGCAATCATCTTCTTTGACAAATCGTCGAGATCAATGTCTCCACGTATCTGTTCATTGAGCCCATTTAGTCCTGATTTCATCCAATCTTGTTTGACCTTTTCCTCATCAAGTTGAATGAGGTTTTTCTGCATGGTGGTTAAAGCACCTCCAAGTATATCGTCTTGGATTTTATAGGGATAATCCACCTGAAGATTACCACCTCCGATCTCTTGTGCAAACCGGGTGATTGCATTGAATTTATCGTATAGGGCATTCATGGCATGACCCATTAATCCAATCTCATCATTTGAGGTGACAGTAATCTTCGAAATGATTCCAGTCTTACCTTTTGATAAATGCGTTAGTGTTTTGGTGGTTGCTTCAATAGGCCTTATTATGGCTGAGCTAAGCAAATACACTACAATGGCCAAAAGCAATAGTCCAGCCAAACCAATTAGCAGCGATCTGATAAATACCTGATTTGATTTCTGCAATACAACTTTATAGGGTACAATTACACAAACACTCCATGGGGTGTCTGAGTTACCTATTCGGATAGGCGAGAAAGTTAGATAGTGTCTGTCTCCCTGATCATCCATGAAGGTGTAATGGAATATTTTTCCAGCCTGAATGCTGTCCATGGCAGACAATACTTGGGTGTACCGGGCTTCGTCTATTATTGTTTTCCCGATCTGTTCTTCATTCGGATGGGTGACAACAATCCCATCATTGGCAATAATTATGGCTTGATAACTATAATCTTCACCTTCAATTTTACCGAGATTTTGCAATTCTTCTAAGCTGAAGTCGATTCCTGCTAAACCGACTACTTGATTGTTATCCATGACCGGTACTCCCACAGTTGCTTCCAATAAAGAATCAACGGTGGCACCAGCATAGGAGGGTTTATACCAGTAGGGATTGATCAGACTCTCTTTTTTGGTGATCTTTATTTGCTGATACTGGGGAGATAGGCTGTTTTGGTCCATATCCCGGAATTCTGTTCTGAAAGTGAATTCTCCTGATAGTCGATCGAATAACCAGGTGACTCTGCCGTGATTCAGTTGGTGACTCGGATCAATTTCTTTTAGTTCTAAACTGATCCAGTAGGCCAGATAAGAGGGATTGGCTCTAATTCCTTCATTCAGTAAGCGAGTATAAAACTGTTTAAGATCAGCTCGTGACTTGCCCTTTTGGCTTGCATAACTACTAGCTAATGATCTTGTAAAGCCCAGGTCAATATTGAATATGCTGGTTACATCTTTACTGATTTCAAGAGCTGTATTATCTCTCAATTTGAAAGCATCTTCTTTGGATTGCTTTCGTATGTTGAGTGAGAAAAAACTGACAAGCAAAGCCAATACAACAAAAACCGAACATAAAATGCTGGTATTTAGTTTTCCCCTGATTCCAAATTTCATAATTACCTTCCTTCAGAATGAATATAAACACTAATATATTCAGGTGTTTACTAGAAGACAAAAACTATTTGACCAATCGTGGAAGTCGTCAAAAAATATTCTCGGGTTAGCTGACAAAAATCATAGGGTTTTCCTGATACTATGTGGGTTAGGCGTCGTATTTTTGCAGAACTAATAATGCAGTGAAACTATGAAGACTACTCACATTGAGCACATCGGGATTGCGGTCAAAAACCTTGAAGAAGCAATCAACTATTACGAGGAAGTTTTGGGGCTGACTTGTTATGAAATTGAAGAGGTCAAAGATCAAAAGGTTAAGACTGCTTTTTTTAAGGTGGGTGATACCAAATTAGAGTTGTTAGAATCCACTGATCCTGAAGGTCCCATTGGAAGATTCATTGAGAAGAAGGGTGAAGGTATTCATCACCTGGCTTTCGCAGTGGATAACATTGATGAGGCACTACCCGAGGTGGAGTCAAAAGGAATCCGTCTGATCGACAAAGCGCCTCGAAAAGGTGCCGAGGGTTTGGATATTGGATTTCTTCACCCGAAATCCACATTTGGTGTCTTGACTGAGTTTTGTCAAAATAAAAACAAATAGGACGATGTCTAGTCAGGAAAAGATTAAGGAACTCATCGATAAACGGGAGGAATCGAAGCTTGGTGGAGGGATCAAGCGAATTGACGCCCAGCATGATAAGGGGAAATTCACGGCCCGTGAACGAATCGAAATGCTCCTTGATGAAGGTAGTTTTGAGGAGTTTGATATGTTTGTGACACACCGTTGCCATGATTTTGATATGGCTGAAAAGAAGATCCTGTCGGATGGTGTTGTTACCGGGCACGGCACCATTGACGGACGTGTTGTATACATATTCTCCCAAGATTTTACCGTTTTTGGTGGTTCGCTGAGTGAAACCTTTGCCAATAAGATCTGCAAAATAATGGATCAGGCAATGAAGGTTGGAGCGCCCGTTATTGGGATCAACGACAGTGGTGGAGCTCGCATCCAAGAAGGGGTTAATTCTTTGGCAGGCTATGCCGAAATCTTCCAGCGCAACATCATGGCCAGCGGAGTTATACCTCAGATCAGCGCCATCTTTGGTCCATGTGCAGGAGGGGCTGTATACTCGCCGGCTCTAACTGATGCTGTAATCATGAGCGAACAGAACTCATACATGTTTGTCACTGGCCCGAAAGTGACAAAAACAGTAACTGGTGAAGATGTTACTGTTGAGCAATTGGGTGGCCCCGAAGTGCACGGTAAAAAGTCTGGAGTAGCGCATTTTATAGCACGAGATGAAGAAGAGGGTATTATGCTGATCCGTAAATTGTTGAGTTACTTTCCCCAAAACAATCTCGAAGACCCACCTATAAGTGATACCAAAGATCCGATTGACAGACAGGCTGACGAACTTAATGAAATCATTCCTGAAAATCCGAATCAGCCTTATGACGTAAAAGACGTGATTTATACTGTGGTTGATGATGGAGAATTCCTTGAAATGCACCGTAACTATGCAATGAATATGGTTGTTGGTTTTGCAACATTTAATGGGATGCCTGTTGGAATCGTAGCCAATCAACCAAATTTCATGGCAGGTGTGTTGGATATTGATGCGTCAAGAAAAGGAGCCCGATTCGTCCGCCTCTGCGACTGTTTTAACATTCCAGTAGTCACTTTCGTTGATGTTCCGGGATTCTTACCCGGAAGTGCCCAGGAATTTGGTGGGATTATTACTCATGGTGCCAAGCTAATGTTTGCTTATGGAGAGGCCACGGTGCCAAAAGTGACTGTTACACTAAGAAAATCTTATGGTGGTGCTCACGATGTGATGAGTTGTAAGCAACTCAGAGGAGATCTTAATTATGCCTGGCCAAGTGCTGAAATTGCCGTGATGGGCGCATCTGGTGCCATCGAGGTTTTGGAAGGAAAAGCAATCAGGTCTTTTGAAACTGACCAAGAACGGCAGACCTTTGTTGAAGAAAAAGAAAAGGAATACCGAGACAAATTTGCAAATCCCTATAATGCCGCGAGCTATGGTTACATCGATGATGTAATTGAACCTCGTAATACGCGGTTCAGGATTATTCGTGCCTTGCAAACGCTGGCAACTAAAAAGGATTCAAATCCGCCCAAGAAGCACAGTAATATTCCATTATAATATTGATTATCATGGCTTTTCAATTCGTTTTAGCTGAGGTAAATACCTTTTCGATTATAGTGGCCATTGTGGGCTACCTAACCGTTTTCACAGCATTAGTGTTGCTTTATTTTATCTTCAGAGCTGTACCTCGGATTTATAAGATACGTCTTAAGGAGAATATGCGCCGACATGGAGACAAGAAAACTGAAGAAGAGTGCTGTGTTGATATTACCGGTCAAACCAGCGCTGCTATTAGCATGGCTATCCATCTCTATTTTAGTGAACTGCATGATGATGAGGATATGGTGATGACTATCAAAAAAGTCTCAAAGCAATATTCACCCTGGAGTTCGAAGATTTACGGCCTTAACAATCTTAACTATCAAAAGTAGACGGCATGAAGAAGTTTAAATTCAAAATTCAAGGCAATCCTTACGATGTTGAGATTAAGGATGTTGAAGATAATGTTGCCCATGTTGAGGTGAATGGCACACACTATCAGGTCGAGATTCAGCAACAAATGCAAACAACCAAGACACCTACTCTTGTCAGAAAGGTTGTTAAAGCACCTAAAGAAGCAGCCAGCATCTCAAAAAGTTCTGGAATCACTGCTGTCAAAGCACCACTGCCAGGAAATATTATACAAATAGCAAAAAATAAGGGTGATACAGTTGCTAAAGGTGATCTGGTAATGGTGTATGAGGCAATGAAAATGGAAAACAAAGTTCTCGCCGAGAAAGAAGGAACCATTGCTGCGGTTAAAGTGGCTGTTGGAGATGCCGTTTTGCAGGGTGATGTCTTATTCGAAATACAATAGGCAATGAAAAGACGTTGGTTGACTGTATTAGCGATTCTATTTGTACTCAGTACACTGTCTTTTATTGTCCCAAATAAAGCCATTCTTTCGAGTCAGTCGACCGTCAGTATAGCTGTTGAAGACGATCAGGATAAAAGCTCTGACTTCCATGAAGGACAGGGATTCTTTGAAGGAGCCTGGGCAGGAATAAAGCAATTCGTGACCTATTCAGGATTTGCGAATGCTACCTATAAACACCTTATCATGTTACTGGTCGGGTTGCTATTTATTTTTCTGGCTATTCGATATGATTATGAGCCTCTTTTACTAATTCCGATTGGGGTGGGGATATTGATCGGGAACGTGCCTTTTATGCAGGATGCTGGATTGCGGTTAGGAATTTACGAGGAAGGTAGTGTTCTGAATTACTTGTACTTTGGGGTCACACAAGGGGTATACCCACCACTTATATTCTTGGGATTAGGTGCGATGACCGATTTTTCATCATTGATGTCGAATCCTCGATTGATGATCCTTGGGGCCGCCGCTCAGGTGGGAATATTTCTAACTTTTTTGGGTGCTTTGTTGTTGGGCTTCAGTCCTCCAGAATCAGGTGCTATTGGTATTATTGGCGGTGCCGATGGTCCAACTGCGATTTTCCTATCCTCAAAACTGGCCAATGGAACGAATGTTTGGGAAGGTCAGCAAGTGGCCAATCTAATCGGACCCATTGCCATTGCAGCCTATTCGTATATGGCATTGGTTCCAATCATTCAGCCACCAATCATGCGACTTTTAACCAGCAAACGCGAGCGCAAGATTAAAATGAAGCCCCCAAGATCTGTTTCAAAACTTGAAAAGATCTTGTTTCCGATTATCGGTTTGCTGCTTACCTCTTTTATCTCTCCTAGCTCATTGCCCCTTTTAGGCATGCTA